>NZ_MEGA01000090.1:0-8137 GCF_001725695.1 Microbacterium sp. SCN 71-21 | reverse complement strand
CCCCTCAGTACCGGTCGCTGGAGAGCACCCGCGCCGACTCGCGGTCGGCGGTCTCGTTGCGCACGCCCGCGCGCGATCCGGCGAGCTTCGCCCGGATGTGCTCCTGCACGGTGACGGGCTCGTAGATCGCCGGATGCTGCGCGTCGACGCACTGCGGCAGCGTCTCGATGAGCGCGTCGACGTTGCCGTCGTGGAAGAACGCCGCGGAGCGGCGCCGGCGGATCGTGCCGTCGATGACGGGCGGCTTCACGCGGTGCAGCGTCGACATCCACTGCTCGTTGGTGAGCCGAGCGGTCACGTCGCCGAGGTTGACGAGCAGTGCGCCCTCGGCGGGCTGCACGTCGTTCCAGGAGCCGTCGGATCCGAGCACCTGCAGGCCCGCGACCCGGTCGGCCCACAGCACTGTCACGATGCCGTAGTCGGTGTGCTCGCCCATGCCGATGAGGTCGCCGTCGAGGGTGACGTCGGTGCCCGGCGGGAGGGCGTAGTTGTTCATCCGCAGCACGTCGAGGGAGTGGTCGGTGCGGGCGTCGAAGAAGGCGCGATCGATGCCGAGGGCGTCGGCGAAGATGTCGGTGAGCGTGCGGGCGACGCGCGCCGCCTCGCCGAAGTAGGCGCTGACGGCCGGCTCGAACCCGGCGACGTCGGGCCACACGTTGTCGGCGTAGTCGATCGGGTCGAGGTGCGCGACGTGCGGGTAGTGCGCCGCGGTCGCGCCCACGTTGAACGCCTCGAAGAAGTCGTTCATGCGGCTGGCCTGCTCGACGCCGAGCGACAGGCTCAACGACTCCGACTTCGGCGGGCTGTAGCCGCGGTTGATCTCGGGCGGCGTGCGGTACGTGTTCTTCACATCGAGGTCGAGCCCGAAGAATCCGTCGATGGATGCCTCGAGCCCCGCGATGACCGCGGCCGGCACCCCGTGCCCGGTGATCTGGATGAAACCGACCGTGCGGCAGGCGTCGTCGATCGCGCGGGCGACCGCGGCGCGCTCGGCGTCGGTGCCGCCAGTCACGTAGGGCGTGATGTCGACGAGGGGGACGTGGAACGTCATGGCAACTCCGTGAGGTCGTGGCCCGCGGGCCGGTGTCAGGCAGTCGCTTCACGCTTTCCCGCCGCCGGTGGGCGGCTCGCTTTCATGAGCGCGGCCAGGCTACCGAGCGCACGTTTCCTGCGCGTGACGGCGCATCCGGATGTCCTCGCGCCGGGCTCAGCCGAGCGGCGGCCCGACGATCACGGCCGTGTCGGGCGGAACGGTGACGGTGCCGTCGGCGGATGCCGCGGCATCCGCCCCGCTCGTGAGCAGCACCGTCTCGCCGGGCTCGAGCGCGAGCGGCCACGGGTCGGAGCTCAGATTGACGGCGATGCGCAGGGCGCCGCGTCCGAGCAGGAACCGCCGCGCGGCGGGGGGAGCGTCGGGGTCGAGGTCCTCCGCCGTCAGGTCGGCGAACGCCGGGTCTGTGAGCTCGGCCCGCGCGCGCCGCAGGTCGGCGAGCGAGCGGTAGATCGCGAGCAGGCGGGCATGGGCACCGTGGTGCTGCTCGGTCCAGTCGAGCTTGGCGCTCGCGAACGTCGCGGGGCTCTGCGGGTCGGGCACGACCGACTCGTCCCAGCCCATGCGCGCGAACTCCTCGGTGCGCCCCTTGCGCACGGCCTCCCCCAGCCACTCCTCGGGGTGGGACGTGAAGAACGGCCACGGCGTCGACGCACCCCACTCCTCGCCCATGAACAGCATCGGGGTGCCGGGGGTGGTGAGGGTCAGCACGGCGGCGACCGCGAGCCGGTCGGTCGAGAGGGTCGCGGTGAGACGATCGCCGGCGGCGCGGTTGCCGATCTGGTCGTGGTCCTGCGAGAAGGTCACGAGGCGGGAGGTGGGCACCTCGGACGGGATGGGGGAGCCGTGGTCACGCCCCCGGAACGACGAGTAGGTGCCGTTGTGGAAGAACCCGGCGGTCCACACCTTCGGCAGGGCGTCGGCTGCCGCGAAGTCCTCGTAGTAGCCGCTCGTCTCACCGGTCAGGGCGACGTGGACGGCGTGATGCCAGTCGTCGCTCCACTGCGCGTGCAGACCGTAGCCGCCGGCCTCGCGCGGCAGGATCAGCCGCGGGTCGTTGAGGTCGCTCTCGGCGATGAGGGTGAGCGGGCGTCCCAGGTGCGCGGAGAGGGCATCGGATGCCGCGGCCAGCTCCTGCAGGATGTGCACCGGCTGCTCGTCGTGCAGGGCGTGCACCGCGTCGAGCCGGAGTCCGTCGACATGCTGGTCGCGCAGCCACATGAGCGCGTTCTCGACGATGTACGACCGCACCGCGGGCTCGTCGAGGTTCACGGAGTCGCCCCAGGTGTTGCGGCTGCCGGTGCGCAGGTAGGGACCGAACTCGGGCAGGTAGTTGCCGCTCGGTCCGAGGTGGTTGTAGACGACGTCCTGGATGACGGCGATGCCGTGCGCGTGGGCGGCGTCGACGAAGCGACGGTAGGCGGCGGGTCCGCCGTACGCCTCGTGCACGGTGTACCAGAGCACGCCGTCGTAGCCCCAGTTCCACTGGCCGTTGAAGCCGTTCACGGGCAGCAGCTCGACGTGGGTGACGCCGATCGAGGCAAGGTGGTCGAGTCGCGCGGCTGCGGCGTCGAGCGTCCCGTCGGGGGTGAATGTGCCGATGTGCAGCTCGTAGACGAGGCCGCCCGCGAGCGGACGCCCGGTCCACGCGGCATCCGTCCACGCGAAGGAGCCCGGATCGTCGACGGCCGAGGCGCCGTGCACCCCGTCGGGCTGCCGGCGCGAGCGCGGGTCGGGACGCAGCTCGCCGTCGTCGAGCACGAACCCGTACCGCTCGCCGTCGGCGAGGTCGACGTCGGCGCGCCACCAGCCGTCGTCGGCGGGGGTCAGGTCGATGTCGACGGATGCCGCCACCCGCCGCAGCCGCACGCGCGCGGCGTTCGGCGCCCACACCTCGATCACGTCGTCCTCCGCATCCGCCGGCTCAGCCGGCCCTCACGAGCAGTGCGACGGGGTAGGTCGCGCAGAGCTGGGCGATCGGCACGGCGCCCGACTCGACGCGCCCCGTGAGGGTGTCGACCCAGTCTCCGGGCGGCAGCAGCAGGGCGGTGTCGCCCCACCCGCCGCGGCGTCCGAGCCCCACGGGCAGTCGGGTCGCGGCGGCGATGACGCCGCCGCGGTCGAACGCGACGAGGTGCGCGGCGGCCTCGCCGACGACCTCCAGCGGCAGATAGCGGGTGAACAGCTCCGGGCGGTCGCGGCGGAGCCGCAGCGCCCGCGACGTCACGAGGAGCTTCGCCCGCCCGGTCGCGTCGACCGGCGGCAGCAGCGGCTCCCCCATCCCCGGTCCGCCCTCTGCACCCAGGCGCGCATCGAGCTCGGTGGCCGCGACCGCCGCGTCGATGTCGTGCAGCAGCGCCGCGTGGGCCGTGAAGTCCACGGGTCGCCGGTTGTCGGGATCGACGAGCGAGAGCTCCTGCACCTCGGACCCCTGGTAGACGTCGGGCACGCCGGGGCCGGCCAGCTGCAGCAGTTTCTGGCCCAGCGCGTTCGACCAGCCGGCCGGGGCGATGTGGCCCACGAGGTCCTCGACGAGGGGCCGCGCCGCGCCGAACGCGGCGTCGACGAGCGCGTGCACCGCGGCCTCGAACGCGGCGTCGGGGGCGAGCCAGGTCGTTCGCTCCCCTGCTTCGCGCACGGCCTTCTCGGCGTAGGCGTGCAGGCGCTCGGCCGACGCGGGCCAGCAGCCGACGATCGCCTGCCACAGCAGCTCGTCGGTGGGACCGTGCCCGGTCGTCGCGACCGCGCGCAGCGCGCGAAGGGCGCTCGCCCAACGCTCGGGCTGCTCGCTCAGCACGCTGAGGCGGGCGCGCACGTCTTCGCTGCGCTTGGTGTCGTGGGTCGACAGGGCCGTCAGCGCGTGGGGCCAGCGCGCGTGACGCTCGGCGAACGCCGCGTGGAACCCCTCGACGTCGAGCGAGGCGACCGACGGGTCGCCGCCGACCTCGGTGAGCGTGCCGAGCCGGGTGAACCGGTAGAACGCCGTGTCCTCGACACCCTTCGCCATGACAGGCCCCGTGGTCTGCTCGAACCGGCGTGCGACCTCGAGCGTCGCATCTCCGAGCACCGGCAGCAGGGCGTCGATCCCGTCCGCGAGGTCGGGCCGGCGGGCGGATGCCTCCTCCCCCGCCCGCACCAGGTGGGCGGCGCCCGCGGGCAGGTAGGAGCGGTACATCGGGAAGGCGGCCAGGATCTCGGCGAGCGCGGGGGCCGCGGCATCCGCCCCCACCGTCTCGCGCACCTCGGCCGGGAGCGTGCGCACGAGCCGCCGCACCTCGGACTGCAGGATCGTCGTGGCCATCGTGCGCTTCGTCTCGACGATCAGGTCGTCCCAGGCGGGCGCGGGCGGCAGGCCGGTCTCCGCGCGCAGGGCCGCGTCGAGCCCGTCGAGCGCCGCGACGCCGTTCGGGTCGATGAAGAGCCGGTCGAGCTCGGCCATCGCGTCGTAGCCCGTCGTGCCCGCGCTCGCCCACCACGGTGCGAGGCGCTCGGGGTGGTCGGTCGCGGCGTGCTCGAGGATCTTCTCGACCCACACCGGCAGCCCGCCGACGGCGGACCGCAGCCGCTCGAGGTAGCCGGCCGGGTCGACGAGGCCGTCGGGATGGTCGACGCGCAGGCCGTCGACGAGCCCCTCCGTCGCCCACCGCACGATCTCGACGTGGGCGGCAGCGAACACCGCGGGATCCTCGACGCGCACCCCCGCGAGGGAGGTGACGGCGAAGAAGCGCCGGTAGTTGAGGTCGGTCGCCTCGTCGCGCCAGAACCGCAGCTCATAGTGCTGCCGGCCGAGCACGGTGCGCACGTCGACGGTCGTGGGCGCGCTCCCGATGCCGTCGAGCGAGCCGGGCGCGAGAGGGAAGACGTGGTCGACGTACCGCAAGACTCCGTCGGGTGCGGATGCCGCGGGATCCCGGTCGATCACGAGATCGCCGATGACGTCGTCGAGCTCGCCGCCGAGCACGGGGAGGCGCACGCGGCCGCCGCCGAACGCCCAGTCGATGTCGAACGCGCGGGCGTGGGCGGACGCCTCGCCGAGCCGCAGCACGTCCCACCACCACGGGTTCTCGCGCGGCACCGCGACGCCCATGTGGTTGGGCACGATGTCGACGAGCACGCCGAGGCCCGCCTCCCGTGCCGCCGCGATGAAGCGCGCGAACCCCTCCGCGCCGCCCCGCGCCGGGTCGATGCGCGCCGGGTCGACGACGTCGTAGCCGTGGTCGGAACCGGTCGTCGCCGTCAACAGCGGCGACAGGTAGACCCAGCCGACGCCGAGATCGCGCAGGTACGGCACGATCGCGGCGGCGGCGTCGAGGTCGAACCCGGGTCGGATCTGCAGACGATAGGTCGACGACGGGTTCACGCGCTCACCTCGGCAGTTCGCTCTTGGGGGCGGCGCCCGGCACCTCGTCGATCGCCGCGGTGACCGCCTGCGCGAGCGACGCGGCCACCGAGTGGTCGACCTCGGGCGGGGCGGCACGGTGCTCGATCAGCACCAGCAGCGACGCCGCGCCGACGCCGACCACGTCGCCAGGATCGACGACGCCGGTGTTCGCGAGATGGCCGGCGGTGTCGACCAGCACGTCCCAGCTCGGCGAGTACTCCACCTCGGGAACGGTGAAGTCGACCGCCTCGTCGCCCGCGTTGAAGTAGACGAGGAAGTGCGCGTCGACGATCTCGCTCCCGCGCCGATCGCGCTCGCGGATGCCACCGCCGTTGAGGAACACCCCGACCGCGCGGCCGAAGCCGGCGTCCCAGTCCTCGGGCTGCATCGGGGTGCCGTCGGGGCGCAGCCACACGATGTCGGGCACCGGGCTCCCCTCCTCGCGGCGCACCGGGCGGCCGTCGAAGAAGCGGCTGCGACGGAAGGTCGGGTGGTCGTGTCGCAGGCGCGCGAGGGCCGCGGTGAACTCGACGAGGGGCTGATCGACGTGCTCCCAGTCGATCCAGCTGAGCTCGTTGTCCTGCGCGTACGTGTTGTTGTTGCCCTGCTGGGTGCGGCCGAGCTCGTCGCCGTGCAGCAGCATCGGCACGCCCTGGCTGAGCAGCAGGGTGGCGATGAAGTTGCGCTGCTGCTGCGCGCGCCGGGCGAGCACCACCGGGTCGTCGGTCGGCCCTTCGACGCCGCAGTTGCTCGACCGGTTGAACGACTCGCCGTCGTTGCCGTCCTCGCCGTTCGCATCGTTGTGCTTCTCGTTGTACGACACCAGGTCGCGCAGGGTGAACCCGTCGTGGGCGGTCACGAAGTTGATGGATGCCACGGGCCGCCGCCCGCTGTGCTCGTACAGGTCGGCCGACCCGGTGAGCCGCGAGGCGAACTCGCCGAGGGTCGCCGCCTCGCCCCGCCAGAAGTCGCGCACGGTGTCGCGGTACTTGCCGTTCCACTCGGTCCACTGCGGGGGGAAGTTGCCGACCTGGTAGCCGCCGGGGCCGACGTCCCACGGTTCGGCGATGAGCTTGACCTGCGAGACCACCGGGTCCTGCTGCACGAGCTCGAAGAAGGCGGCCAGGCGGTCGACGTCGTAGAACTCGCGGGCGAGGGTCGCCGCCAGATCGAACCGGAACCCGTCGACGTGCATCTCGAGCACCCAGTAGCGCAGCGAGTCCATGATGAGCTGCAGCGCGTGGGGGTTGCCGACGTTGAGACTGTTGCCCGTGCCGGTGTAGTCGGTGTAGTAGCGCTTGTCGTCCTGCTCGAGCCGGTAGTACGCCTCGTTGTCGATGCCCCGCATCGACAGGGTCGGACCGAGGTGGTTGCCCTCGGCCGTGTGGTTGTAGACCACGTCGAGGATCACCTCGATGCCCGCGGCGTGCAGCGCCCGCACCATCCCCTTGAACTCCTGCACCTGCTGGCCGCGCTGGCCGGTTGAGGCGTAGGTGTTCTGCGGGGCGAGGAAGGCAATGGTGTTGTAGCCCCAGTAGTTCGACAGGCCCTTCTGCTGCAGGGTGTCGTCGTTGACGAACTGGTGCACGGGCATGAGCTCGATCGCGGTGACGCCGATCTTCTTCAGGTGCTCGATGACCGCGGGGTGGGCGATCGCGCTGTACGTGCCGCGGATCTCCTCCGGCACGAGCGGATGCAGCTTCGTGAGGCCCTTCACGTGGGCCTCGTAGATGAAGGTCTCGGAGTACGGCGTCTTCGGCTGCCGATCGCCGCCCCAGTCGAAGAAGGGGTTGATGACGACGCCCTTCATCATGTGCGCGGCGGAGTCGTCGTCGTTGCGGGAGTCGGGGTCGCCGAACGTGTAGGCGAACAGCGCCTGGTCCCAGTCGATTTGGCCGTCGACGGCCTTCGCGTAGGGGTCGAGGAGCAGCTTGTTCGGGTTGTAGCGCGCCCCCGCGGCCGGATCGTATTCGCCGTGCACGCGGTAGCCGTAGCGCTGACCCGGCTCGATGTTCGGCAGGTAGGCGTGCCACACGAACGCGTCGACGTCGACGAGCTCGACGCGGGTCTCGGTGCCGGCGTCGTCGAACAGACACAGCTCGACACTCTCGGCGCCCTCGCTGAACAGGGCGAAGTTGGTGCCGTTGCCGTCGAAGGTCGCGCCCAGGGGGTACGCGGATCCCGGCCAAGCCTGCACGTGCGCCCCTCCCTGCTCGGGAGCCCCCACATTAGCGGGTGCGGATGTCGCGGACGTGTCGGCGGTCGGCTCGGCGTTCGGGTCACTCACCTTCCGAGCATCGGCCATCCGCGCGTCGTCGCGGCGGGGCTTGACGGGCGCGTCCTGCGGGCTCAGGTCGCGCCGGACGGCGGGTCGAGCAGCAGCGCGATGCGCTCGTCGAGGTAGGCGGCGAGCGGCCGCCACCCACCGCGGGCGCTCCAACGCACCTCGGGTCCGTCCGTGCCCGGCCGCAGCGGGCCGGATGCCTCGCCCCGCCCGACCGCGGCGAGGTCGAGCCTCTCCCAGCCGAGGTGCACGACCTGCCCGTCGGCGAAGCCTCCGCGGGAGGCGGCGGCCGCGACATCCGCCCGTCGGCGCTGCGACTCGGCGGCGAACCCGCGGCGGACCTCGGGTCGCGCGCGCACGATCTCCCCGGTCGCGAAGACGTCCTCCGGGCCGATGAGCAGCACCCCGAGGTGCCAGGCGG
>NZ_MEGA01000089.1:0-8195 GCF_001725695.1 Microbacterium sp. SCN 71-21 | reverse complement strand
CCGTCGCTCGAGGAGTCCGCCCGCGCGCTCGGGCACGGCCCCGTGCGCACCTTCCTGCGCGTGACCCTTCCCCAGCTGCGCATCGCGATCCTCGGCGGCGGACTGGTCGTCGGGCTGCACCTGCTCGCCGAGTACGGCGCCTTCGCACTGCTGCGGTTCGACACCTTCACCACCGCGATCGTCAGCCAGTTCCAGTCGACGTTCGCGGGTCCTGCCGCCAACGCACTCGGCGTGGTGCTCGCGCTGCTGTGCCTCGTGCTGCTCGTCGGCGAGGCGTCGGCACGCGGCTCCGCGCGCTACGCACGTATCGGCCGCGGTGCGCCGCGCCCCGCCGTGCCGCACCGACTCGGGTGGCGCGCGGTGCCCGTGGCCCTGGCACTGACCCTCGTGCTCGCACTCGCTGTCGGTGTGCCGGGCGTGAGCCTCGTGCGCTGGGCCCTGCGCCCGGAGGCCTGGGCGGCCGGCGACCTGCTCTCCACCCTCGGGCAGACCCTGATGCTCTCGGCGGGCGGCGCGATCGCGGCGACCATCATCGCCCTGCCCGGCGCGTGGCTCGCGGTGCGGTACCCGGGCCGCATGTCCCGCGTGATCGAAGGCGCGATGTACCTCGCGAGCAGCCTGCCGACGATCATCGTCGCCCTCGCGCTCGTGACGGTCACCCTGCGGGTGCTTCCGGCCGTCTACCAGACGCCGGTCACGGTGATCTCGGCCTACGTCATCGTGTTCCTGCCGCGGGCGCTGGTGAGCTTGCGCACCGGCCTCGCCCAGGTGCCGCGCGGGCTCGAAGAGGCGGCGCGCTCTCTCGGGCGCAGCTCGCTCGGCGCGAAGCTGACGGTCACCGCGCCGCTCATGCTCTCGTCGTTCGGCGCGGCTCTCGCACTCACCGGCCTCGGCTGCGCGAACGAGCTCACGGCGACCCTGCTGCTCGCCCCGGCCGGCACCAGCACGCTCGCGACCCAGTTCTGGTCGGCGACGATCAACGCCGACTTCGCATCGGCCGCACCATATGCGATCCTGCTGATCGCCCTGTCGGTGCCGAGCGTCGCACTGCTCCTCGCCGACGCCCGCCGGAAGAAGACCGCATGACCTCCCTCGACCTCGCCCAGGTGTCGGTGACCCTGGGCGGACACCCCGTGCTGCACGACGTCTCGCTGCGGCTCGCGGACGGAGAGCGTCTCGCCGTCGTCGGCCCCTCGGGCAGTGGCAAGACGACGCTCCTTCGGGCGATCGCCGGCTTCGAGCGCATCACCCGCGGCGAGATCCGACTCGGCGATGATCTGGTCGCCTCCGCCGAGCGTCAGGTCGCGTCGCACCGCCGCCGGGTCGGCTACGTCGCGCAGGACGGCGCCCTCTTCCCCCACCTGACCGCGCGAGCAAACATCGCCTTCGGCCTCGGCGGGGTCGCGCGTGGCGCCCGGGGTGACGCGGTCGCCGCGGCATCCGCTCTCGCCGGCATCGAGCCCGACCTGCTCGAGCGCTATCCGCACGAGATCTCCGGCGGCCAGCAGCAGCGTGTCTCGCTCGCCCGCGCACTCGCGCCCCACCCGCGCGTGCTGCTGCTCGACGAGCCCTTCAGCGCCCTCGACACGGCGCTGCGCGCCCAGGTGCGCACGCAGGTCGTCGATGCCCTCGACCGCGCCGGCGTGACGACGGTGCTCGTCACCCATGATCCCGCCGAAGCGCTCGCCTTCGGCGACGCGATCGCGGTGCTCGACGGCGGACGCCTCCAGCAGGCGGGAAGCTGCGCCGAGGTCTACGCGGCGCCGGCCACGCCGCAGGTCGCGCGCCTGCTCGGCGACACCGTGCTGCTGCCCGCGACACGCGAGGCGGGGTCGGCCCGATGCCCGCTCGGCCTCGTGCCGGTGCGTACGGACGCGGCAGGCGCAGCATCCGCTCTCGTCGTCATGGTGCGTCCCGAGCAGCTTCGACTGACGACGGATGCCACGGCCCCCGCCATGCGCGTGCTCGACGTCGTCGAGACCGGTGGCACCGCCCTCGTCACGGTCGTGTGCGACGACGGCACCGAGGCGCGGGTGCCGCTGCGCGTGTTCGGCGTCGACCTTCCCGCCGTGGGCGACACCGTCGGCGTCGTGGTGGACGGCGCGGGCGTGCTCTACGCGGCCTGAGCGCTCAGCGGCCGGATCGATGCCGCGCGGCTGCCGCGCCGGTCACAGACCGAGGTCGGATGCGGCGACCGGGGCCGTGCCCGCCACGCTGCGCCGCTGACGGATGATCGCGACGACGATCACCATGACCAACGCGAATCCGAGCGACACCCAGCCGCTGCCGACGCCCACCCCTCCCTCGTCGACGGGCTTGCCGAGCCAGTCGGCGACCGAGGCGCCGAGCGGACGGGTGAGCACGTAGGCGAACCAGAACGCGAACACGGCGCCGAAGCGCAGGAAGCGGTAGCCGAGTGCCGGAACGAGGATGAGCACCGCGAACACGAGGATCGACGGAGCGTAGCCGAGTCCCAGGGTCACCGCGGCGAAGTCGCCGACCGCCGTGCCGAGGGCGAAGGTGCCGATGACGGCCGCCCAGTAGAACGCCTCGCGCCGGGTCGTGGTGATGGCGTGCACCGACAGGGTGCGCTCCACCCGCCACCAGACGAGGAAGACGGCCGCGAGGAACACCGCGTAGAGCGTCGCCGACACCGCATACGGAAGGCCCACGACGACGTGCGCGACATCGGCGGCCATCGTGCCGAAGACGCCCACCATCGCGACGGCGAACCAGTAGACCTCGGGCACGTAGCGCCGGCGCGTGAACTGCAGCGCCAGTGCCGCGCAGAACAGCACGAACGCGATCAGCACGGCGACCACCGGCGGCAGCACCCGGATCGAGAAGTCCGACAGCGCCTCGCCCAGCGCCGTCGACGCGGCTTTGGCCACCCAGAACGACGGCGTCGGATCGGGCACGCGCGAGGGCGCGGCATCCGAAGTCGTCGCGCTCATGCGCGCTTGGCCTTCGAGCGCTTCACGAGCGCCCCGATGACGACCGGCGCGACGGTCACGAGCACGATCGCGATGCTGATCCACTCGATGTTGTTGGCGACCCACGGCACCCCGCCGAGCAGGGCGCCGGCGAGCCCGAGAATGCCCGCCCAGATCACGGCGCCGATCGCGTTCCACATCGAGAAGCGGGCACGCGGCATGTCGGAGACGCCCGCCGCGGGCGAGATGTAGGTGCGCACGATCGGCACGAAACGGGCCAGGATGATCGCGCCCACCCCGTAGCGCTCGAAGAAGCCGTGAGCTTCGGCGAGGTACTCAGGCTTGAACAGCCGCGCCCCGGGACGGAAGAGGCGCCGCCCGTAGCGACGACCGATCCAGAACGACAGCTCGGCGCCGACGATCGCGGCGACCGCGGCGATCGCCGCGATCAGCACCCAGGAGGTGTTCAGCGGCACCGCGAGGATCGCCGCGGCGAACAGGAGGCTGTCGCCGGGCAGGAAGGGGAAGAACAGACCGTTCTCGATGAAGACGATGACGGCGACGAGCACGAGGGCGAGGGGACCGAGGCTTCCGAGACTGTCGATGATGTTCACGCGCCCATCCTGGCGGTGCGATTCAAAGAATGCGCCGAGATTCGGGCGTCAGGATGCCGCGGGGCTACGCTCGCGCTGTGAATCCGCCGACCGACCTGCTCCCCTCGCTCGTCGGTGTCGGGGTGCTCGCGGCCGTCACGACGGTCGTGCTCGCCGCCTTCCGCGTGCCGGGCCTGTGGTCGCCGCTGCTGGCGATCGTGCGCGGCGCGGTGCAGCTCGCGGTGATCAGCGTGCTGCTGACCGGACTCATCACCGACGCGAGGCTGATCGCACTGACCCTCGTCGCGATGTTCGTGATCGCGGCGTCGGTGGCGACCGGACGCATCGGATGGTCGCGGCGCCACGCGGCGATGATGACGACATCCATCGTGTCGGGGGTCGTGTTCGCGACGACGATCGTGTTCGCGACCGGTGCGCTCGAGCTGACCGCACGCTACGCGCTGGCGATCGGCGCGATCGTCATCGGCAACGCCATGAGCATCGCGACCCTCACCGGCCGCATGTTCACCCGCGGAATCGTCGACCACTGGGACGAGGTGGAGGGGTGGCTCGCCCTCGGCGCGCGGCCCCGGCAGTCGACCCTGGCGCTGGCGCGGCAGGCCGTGCGCGATGCCCTCATCCCCTCGATCGACCAGACCAAGACGACCGGTCTCGTCGTGCTGCCGGGCGCCTTCGTCGGCGCGATCTTCGGGGGGATCTCGCCGCTGGAGGCGGGCCGGTTCCAGATCGTCGTGCTCGCGGCCATCATGGCGGCCGGGGCGGTCACATCCGTGCTCGTCGCGCTCTGGATGGGACCGGTGCGGGTGAAACCCGCCGACCTGCGCTAGCTGCGGGAATGCGCGAACGCCCCCGGCCCGTACTCGGGCCAGGGGCGCTCCGTCTGTGCGCGGGTCGGCGCGGTCGATGGGTCAGGCGGCGGGAGTCGCGCCCTCGGTCACGGTGACCGCCTCGGCGGCGCCGGCCACGGCCACCTTGCGCGGCTTCGCCTTCTCGCTGACGGGCAGGGTCACGCTCAACACACCGTCGCGGTAGCTCGCCGAGATGGTCTCCGTGTCGATGCCACGCCCGAGCTGCAGCTGGCGCAGGTAGGCGCCGGCTTCCCGCTCGCGGGTGATCCAGCTGACGCCCTCGCCGCTGGGCAGGGTGCGCTCGGCGCGGATGGTGAGCAGCTGTCCGTCGACGTCGACGTCGATCGAACCCGGGTCGACGCCCGGGAGGTCGGCGGTGAGCACGTAGTGGTCGCCGTCGCGGTAGACGTCCATCGGCATCTGGCGCGGACCACGGCGGGTCTGGTCGAGAGTCGTGGTCGCGAAGCGCTCCAGGTCGCGGAGCAGGTCGTAGGTCGCCATGGGTTCTCCTGTGTGAGCGGGGCGGATGCAGCATCCACCCGGGTCTGCGAAAGTTGAGTCTGATTGGCTCAACTAGTGCGAGATTAGCACTCGGGCAGTGAGAGTGCCAGCGAAGGCGGCGGAGTTCACCGACGGCGAAATGGGGAGATCCCGGGGAGGGACCGCTCTATCGCGGTCCGGAGCCCACGACTGCGCATTGTGCACAGTCCCCCGGAGCAGGCCGGCTCGCCGAAGGATGCCACGCCCATCGGCGGACCGAAGACCCTACTTCCGCCCGGCCCGCCCGCCGAACGCGCGGCGAAGGGCTGCCGGCGCTCCTGCACCGGCAGCCCTCTTCGCATGGCGGATCAACTGGCGCCGAGCTTCTCCTTCAGCGCCGCGGTGCGCTCCGCCGCATCGGCCTTGCGCTCGGCCTTGCGCTGCTCACGCGCGTGACGCCGCGCCTCCTTCTCGGCTTCACGGTAGGCCTCCTCGGCGGCCTCCATCTCGTCGAGCACCTCCTCGCGCGGGCGCCGGATGACGACGCCGTCGAGCTTCGCCATCTCACCGTCGACGACCTCACGGGCGTACTCGGCGACCTCGGCGACGAGGGCGGTGCCGCCGATCGGGATGGCACTGCTGATCTGCTCGAGCGCGCCCGCTGAGCGGTCGACGCGCCGCAGATCGAAGGCGCCGCCCACGAGCAGCCCGCCCGTCCAGCCGAGCAGAATGCCGATGGGTCCGCCGATCACGCCGATCAGGAGTCCCACGAGGCTGCCGCCCCAGGTGCCCACGGCGCCGTTGTTGTCGACGCCGTCGGGCATCGAGATGCGCCCGTCGGCGTCGCGGGTGACGACGGCCGCGGCGGCGACGTCGACGCGGCCTTCCATGCCTGCGCCCTTCAGCTCGCTGAGCGCCTGGAAGGCGTTCGAGCGGTCGTCGAAGGTGACGGCGATGATGTTCGATTCGGGCATGACGGTGACCTCCTGATCACGGGGGATGTTCGCGGGCGGTTGTCCCGCATGACCACCACGATCGCGGTGTTCGCGTCGCCGCTCATCGGTCGCTTCGACCACTCTTCACAGCACTCTCTGTGCAGAGTGCACGGTGCGCCTAGGCTGACCGCATGTCCTCCCCGGGTCGGCTGCGCGAGTTCGTGTGCACGCTCGACGGCGCCCCCACGACGGCCGCCTCACTGCCCGACGACGAGCTGGAACGCCTGCATGCCGCACTCGGCGAGGGGCCGGTGCGCTGGGTGGTCGCGACCGTGGACCACACGCTCGGTGTACTGAGAGCGCGGCCCGATGCGGACGCACTCGCACCGTGGCCCCACATGCGCGCCCTCGCCGAGCACGTGCTCGCCGAGGCGATCGAGCGGTGCCTCGCATCGGAACCGACCACCCCCGACGAGCGCCTGGCAGAGCGCGCGTTCGCCGACGACATCGTCGCCCGCGACCTTCCGCTGGGGCGAGTCGTCGACACGATGCGCATGATGCAGCATGCGTGGCTCGACGCCCTCGTCTCTCGGGCGGTCGAACTCGGAGGGGCGGCCGAGGTCCCCGCACTCACCCGCGTCGTGACCCAGACCGTCGACGGGTGGGTGGGTGCGTTCATCTCGGCAATCGATGCGGAGCGGCGCCGTGCGTTCCAGTCGGAACACGCACGCCGGCGGGCGATGGTGCGCTCCCTCGTCGCCGGAGAAGCGGTCGACGACCAGGTGGCCTCATCCGTGCTGGGGGTTCCGGTCGAGAGCTGGCATCTGGCGAGCACGATCGGCGCGCCGCCCGGAGCGACGATGACCCCGCGCGCGGTGGACGCGGTCGCCGATGCCGTGCAGCGCGCGGTCGGCACCACGCGCTCGGTGCGGCACGCGACAGGGTCTGGCGAGGTCTGGCTCTGGGTCACGACAGACGGCCCGGTGCGCGTGGAATCCCTCGATGCCCTGCGATTCGACGACACACTGCTCGTCGGCATCGGCGAAGCCCATCCGGGTCGCGCGGGTTTCCGGAGAAGCCATCTCGAGTCACTCGCGGCGCTCGCGGTGAGTCGGGGCGAGCATCGGCGCCGCGGCGCGCTCTACCGCGACGTCGCCCTGCGGGCGCTCCTGCTGCAGGACCCGGAACGGGCGATGTGGTTCGCCGAGACAGTGCTGCAAGACCTGTCGGCAGACACGGACGAGATGGCCGAGCTGCGCGAGACCGTACGAGTGTTCTTCGACACACGCATGCGCATCGCACCCGCCGCCGACCGCCTGTTCATCCATCGGAACACGCTGGTCAGCAGGCTCGAGAAGGCCGAGCGGCTGATGGGTCATCGTCTCATCGAGCGCACCACGGCCACCCAGGCCGCGCTCGAGGTGCGCGCCTCCGAGGCGTTCATCGCGGCCCGCGCGCAGGCCGACTCCTGACGCACTCGAGAACTCACGGACAACGCGAAAACCCCCGGACATCCGGGGGTTTCTGACGGACCCGACGCGGTGGCTTTCGAACCCTTCATGGGAGATTAAGCGCCTCCTCGAATGGATGGCTTCGCGTGAACAGCCCCTCAATTAGCCAACGGTGCCGCGTGTTCGCTGCGCTACGAGACCGGGCGACCGAGTTCTGCGCGACTCGCAATTTGCGCTAGGTCGCGCGCCCAGTGCCACGCAGGACTGTCGTTGCGAACCAAGTATTGGAACCGAGAGTCCGTTTGGGGCAGTCGCGAGATCAGCTCGACCTCAAGCAAGGCGTCGCGTGCGTTCTGAAGACTGCTCATCGTTACGCCGAGTGCCTTGGATACCTGCGTCAACGTGAAGATTCCATCTGCAAGGTCAGCGATCTCAAGCATGAGTTCCAACCGATGACTCTGCCCGAAGGCGGCACGTGACACGCGCCGCAGTGCTTCCCGGGATGGCTCCGTGTCCATACACTACGAATATCACGTAACGCAGATCTCGTAACGGAAAGGTCGTACCGACATGCCAAGGAAGACAGGCATCGAGTGGACCGAGGTCACCTGGAACCCGACCACGGGGTGCGATCGCGTATCGCCGGGCTGCGACCACTGTTACGCCCTCACGCTCGCGAAGCGGTTGAAGGCCATGGGCGCGGAGAAGTACCAGAACGACGGGAACCCTCTGACATCGGGACCCGGGTTCGGGATCACCCTGCATGAGTCAGCCCTAGTTCAGCCATACACCTGGGGTGGGCGCCGAGTCGTATTCGTCAACTCGATGACCGACTTGTTCCACGCGCGCGTACCGCTCGACTTCGTTCACCGTGTCTTCGATGTCATCAGAGACACACCGCAGCACACCTACCAAGTGCTCACGAAGCGATCGT
>NZ_MEGA01000088.1:14123-15593 GCF_001725695.1 Microbacterium sp. SCN 71-21 | reverse complement strand
TATCGGCATCGTCGGCCGCAACGGCGACGGCAAGTCGACCCTCATGCGCGTGCTCATGCAGCGGTACGCGCCGGATGCCGGCAAGGTGACGGTGCGCGGCGGCATCCGCGTCGGCATGCTCGCCCAGGACGACGACCTGCCGGAGTCCGGCAGCGTGCAGCACACGATCGTCGGCGACCGGCCGGAGCACGAGTGGCTCGGGGACGCCCGGGTGCGCGACGTGCTCAAGGGGCTCGTCGGCGATCTCGCCCTCGACGCCGACGTCGACACGCTTTCCGGCGGCCAACGTCGCCGGGTCGCGCTCGCGCGTCTGCTCGTCGGCGACTGGGATGTCGTCGCCCTCGACGAGCCCACCAACCACCTGGACGTCGAAGGCATCACCTGGCTCGCGGAGCACCTGCGGGCGCGGTGGAGCGCGGCATCCGGAGCCCTTCTGGTCGTCACGCACGACCGCTGGTTCCTCGACGCCGTCTGCACGCGCATGTGGGAGGTGCACGACGGCGAGGTGGAGCCGTTCGAGGGCGGGTACGGGGCGTATATCCTGCAGCGCGTCGAACGCGACCGGCAGGCCGCCGTCGCCGAGGACAAGCGCCGCAACCTGCTGCGCAAGGAGCTCGCGTGGCTGCGCCGAGGGGCCCCGGCGCGCACGTCCAAGCCGAAGTTCCGCATCGATGCGGCGACCCAGCTGATCGAGGGCGAGCCCGACCCGCGCAACGGCATCGAGCTGACCAAGCTCGCCACCGCCCGACTCGGAAAGGACGTCGTCGACCTCGTCGACGCCTCCGTCTCGTTCGACGAGAAGCCCGTGCTCGATCGAGTGGAGTGGCGCATCGCCCCCGGCGAGCGCACCGGCATCCTCGGGGCGAACGGCGCGGGCAAGTCGACCCTGCTCGCACTCGTGGCCGGCACCCTCGCCCCCACGTCCGGGCGCGTCAAGCGGGGGCAGACCGTCAAGGTCGCGCACCTGACGCAGCGGCTCACCGAGCTCGAGCCGGTCGAACGCCTGCGGGTGCGCGAGGTGCTGGCCGAGCAGAAGACGACCTACGTCGCCGGCGGCAAGGAGCTCACGCCCGCCCAGCTGCTCGAACGGCTCGGCTTTCGCGCATCGGAGCTGTCGACGCCCGTCGGCGACCTCTCCGGCGGTCAGAAGCGGCGCCTGCAGCTGCTGCTGGTGCTCATGGGCGAACCGAACGTGCTCATCCTCGACGAACCGACCAACGACATGGACACGGACATGCTCGCCGCCCTCGAGGACCTGCTCGACACGTGGCCGGGCACCCTGCTGGTCGTCTCCCACGATCGCTATTTCATGGAGCGCGTCACCGATCAGCAGTACGCCGTGCTCGACCACCGCTTCCGCCACCTGCCCGGCGGCGTCGATGAGTACCTGCGCCTGCGGGCCGCGATGACGGATGCCGCGTCACGCCCCGCGACCGCCGCGCCCCGGGCCGCGGCATCCACCCCCGCCGC
>NZ_MEGA01000088.1:5733-14057 GCF_001725695.1 Microbacterium sp. SCN 71-21 | reverse complement strand
TCGCCGACGCGCACGACGACTACGCCGCGCTCGTGGCGCTGCAGACCGAGCGCGATCAGCTCACTACCGAGACCGTCGAACTCGAGGAGCGCTGGCTCGAGCTCGGCGAATCGGTGGGCTGAGAACGACCGGCGTCGATCACCGCGCAGCCCCCTCACCCCTCGACCGCACGCACGAGGGGCCCGGCGCTGACGCGCCGGGCCCCTCGTGCACCGCTTACTTGATGTTGTTCGCCGCGAGGAACGCCTTCGCGATGTCGGCCGGCGACTGCTTGTCGACCGTGCTCTGAACGTTGAGGGCGACGAGCTTCTCGGGCGTGAGCGCGGCGCTCACCTGGTTGATGACGTCGGCGACGTCGCTCTCGATGCTCTTGGCGACGACCGGCACCACGTTCGACGCGAGGAAGAGCGCCTTCGGGTCCTTCAGCACGACCAGGTTGTCGGTCTGGATGCTCGGGTCGGCCGTGTACACGTTGGCGACGTTGACGGTACCGGCGACGAGGTCCTGCACGGTGGTGTCACCGGTCGCCGAGAACGCGACGGTCACGCCGTAGGTGGACTTCAGGCCGGTCGGACCGTACGGACGCTCGGCGAGCTCGGGCGGTCCGCCGAGGGTGAGCGGCTCGGTGACCTTCGAGAGGTCGGCGATGGTGGTGAGCCCGTACTTGTCGGCGAACGCCTTCGTGACCGTGTAGGAGTCCTGATCGGTCGCGGTCGACTGGTTCAGCACCGTGAGGTTCGACGGCAGGGCGGTCTGCAGGGCGGCGTAGACGTCGTCGGCCGACCGGGCGGTGGTGTTCGCGTCGAAGTACTGCAGCAGGTTGCCGGAGTACTCGGGGAACAGGGTGATCGCGCCGCTCTTGAGCTGCGGGATGTAGGCGTCGCGCTGACCGATGTTGAACTGGCGGGTGACCGTCTTGCCGGCGCCTTCGAGGGCCTGGGCGTAGATCTCGGCGATGATCTCGTTCGAGTAGTAGGCCTGCGATCCGATGACGATCGAGCCTCCCGCGCTCGTCGCGGTGGGGCCGGCGATCGAGCTGCTGGAGCCGCAGGCGCTCAGGGCGAGTGCGGCGACAGCGGCGATGGCGGCGGCGCCGATGACGCGTGCCGTGCGTGCTGTAGACATGGTGTCCTCTCTGGGTGCGTGAACCGAGGTTCGGGGCGATTCTTGGGGGTGGAGGGGGATGGAGCAAGACGGTGTGACGTCACGTGACGGCGAGAGCGGATGCCGCGGCGCGCCGTTCCCGGCGTGAGGTGCCGTGCTGACGCACGCCACGCGGCACCGAGGCCCACTGGGCGAGCGCCAGGATCGCGTCGAGGACGAGCGCCAACGCGGCGACGAGGATGGCCCCGCCGAGCACGACGTCGTACTGGCGGAGGTTCAGCGCGGTGATGATCGGCAGCCCGAGTCCGCCGAGGTTGACGTAGGCGGCGATCGTCACCGTCGCGACGACCTGCAGCACGGCCGAGCGCAGTCCTCCCAGCAGCAGCGGCAGCCCGAGCGGAACCTCGACCTTCCAGAGGATCTGCCATTCGGTCATGCCGACCGCGCGCGCCGCGTCGATCGTGCGGCGGTCGATCGCCTCGAAGCCGGTGTAGGCGCCGGCGAGCAGCGGCGGGATGCCGAGCAGCACGAAGGTGATCACCGCGGCCTCGGGCTTGTGCAGCACGCCGAGCAGCAGCACGAGGAAGATCAGTAGTCCGAAGGACGGGATGGCGCGGGCGGCGCCCGAGATGGCCACGGCGACCTCGCGACCGCGGCCGGTGTGCCCGATGAGCCAGCCGAGCGGCACCGCGATCAGCGCGGCGATGAGCACCGAGAGGAACGTGTAGTACAACTGCTGCGCGAACAGGATGGGCAGCGCGTCCGTTCCGGTCAGTCGATCGGGCGAGAAGATCCAGGCGAGGGCCCCGGTGAACAGGTCCATCAGGCGACCTCTGCCCCAGCGAGCACCCGGCGGGTACGTGCGCGGACGGTGCGGGAGCGTCGAGCCCAGGGCATGAGCAGGCGCCCCCCGAGCACCAGCAGCGCGTCGATCAGCAGCGCGATGACCATCACCGCGACGACACCCGAGAGCACCTCTTCGGTGATGCGGCGCTGCAGGCCGTTGGTGAACAGGTAGCCGAGGTTCTCGACGCCGACGAGGATGCCGACGGTGGCGAGCGCGATCGTGGAGACGGACGTCACCCGCAGCCCGGCGAGGATCACCGGGCCGGCGAGCGGCAGGTCGACAGTGAAGAAGCGACGCGCACCGCCGTAGCCGAGCGCGACAGCCGCCTGCCGCACGGACGGGTCGACCGACTGCAAGCCGTCGACCACCGAGCGCACGAGGATCGCGACGGCGTAGATCGTGAGCGCCACGATGAGGTTCGTCTCGCTCAGCGCGGAGTATCCGAACACAGACGGCAGGATGATCAGCAGCGCGAGCGAGGGGATCGTGTAGAGCAGCCCGGTCACGGTGATCAGCCAGCCGCGCAGCAGGCGGTAGCGCCACGCCGCCCAGCCGAGCGGGATGGCGATCACGAGTCCGAGCACGATGGCGATCAGGCTCTGGCGCAGGTGCGAGACCGCGAGCCCCGCGATGAGGCCGAGGTTGTCGCCGACCCAGATCACGACGACGCGCCCTCGGTCGCGAGGATGCCCTGGGTGCGGCCGTCGGCGTCGACGACGGCCGTTCCGCCGCCCGCGGTCGGTCGCAGCGACAGCGCACGCTTACCCCGGTCAGCTCCGATGAACGATCGCACGAAGTCGTCGGCCGGCGCCTCGATGATCTCGTCGGGCGTGCCGACCTGGGCGATCGCGGCACCCTTCGCGAGGATGACGACCTGGTCGCCGAGCAGGAACGCCTCGTCGATGTCGTGGGTGACGAACACGATCGTCTTGCCGATGTCGCGCTGCAGACGCAGGAGTTCCTGTTGCAGCTCGGCACGAACGATGGGGTCGACGGCACCGAAGGGCTCGTCCATCAGGAGGATGTTCGGATCCGCCGCGAGTCCTCGCGCGACGCCCACGCGCTGCTGCTGACCGCCCGAGAGCTGGTTCGGATACCGCGCGGCGAGCGCGCGATCGAGCCCGACCGTGTCCATCAGTTCGAGCGCCCGCGCCCGCGCGGCACGGCGGGTGGCACCGGTGAGCCGCGGAACCGTGGCGATGTTGTCGACGACGCTGAGGTGCGGCAGCAGCCCCGCGTTCTGCATGACGTAGCCGATGCTGCGGCGCAGGGCCACGGCCGACCGATCGGCGATGTTCTCTCCATCGATCTCGATGCGCCCGGCGGTCGGCTCGACCATGCGGTTGATCATGCGCAGCAGGGTGGTCTTGCCGCAGCCCGAGGAGCCCACGAACACGGTGGTGGACCGTGCGGGAAGCTGCAGGGAGAAGTCGGCGACGGCGCGGGTGCCGTCGGGGAAGGTCTTGGATACGGCCGAGAATTCGATCATCGGTCGTCCTCTCAGTCGGTGATCTCGATCTCTTTCCAGAACGCGACATAGCCGGAGAAGTCGGCGCCGACCTTCTCGATCGCGGTGGGGTAGGGCTCGGGGTAGCTCCATGCCCGGTCGGTGAGCTCATTCCCGTCGACGGTCACGGTGAAGTACTGGCACGCGCCCTTCCAGGGGCACGTGTACGGCGTCGGGCTGGTGGTGAGTACACCCTCACGCACCGCCGCCGGCGGGAAGTACCAGTTGCCTTCGATACGGATCAGATCGGCCTCATCGGCCTCGGCGATCACGGTGTCGCCCAGTCGCGCCTGCATTGCGTCCTCCGTTCGGGGCGGCCGCCGGCCGCTCGCATCGCGGGCGGCGATCACCGCTCACGCACACGCTATTCGCAGCGGCGGACATTTCGGACGGGATTGTGACGCCGGATGTCGTGCGCTATGCCCGCATCAGTACCAGAAGCTCAGCCTGGGCGCCTGCGGCGCGGCGAACAGAGCGGATGCCGCGGCCACCCCGTCACCCGTGACCCGTCCCGCCGCAGCGAGGGTCGCGAGACGCACCCCTCCCAGGTAGGCGGCCGACAGTTCGGCGATGCCGAGGCGGAGGGACGGGGCATCCGTCGTCTCGTCGGCGTGGCGCACCGAACCGACGCCGCGCTCGTCCACATCGAGCAGCACACGGCCGGCGGCGAACCCGAGCGGGTCGGCGATCTCGATCACCACGCGCCCGGCGCCGCTGTAGCGACGGGCCTCGAGGGCGGCGACGACATCGAGGATGCGCACGTAGTGGTGATCGCGCACCGTGCGCTGTGCGGCACGCTGGTCGGCGATCATCCAGAGCAGCGGCTCGTCGACCGAGAGCTCGGGCGCCTCGATCCAGCCGATCAGATCCATCTCGAGGAAGAAGCGCCAGAGACCCGCGTAGGACTCGTCGTCGAGCGCGAGGAGGTACACGAGCTCGAGGGTCGAGCGCGCGAAGTCGTCGTGCGACTCCGTCACGCTGTAGAGCGCCACGCCGGTCACCTCCCCCGCCACCGTCGTGTAGACGACGGTGCGCAGCTCTTCGCCCTTCTCCGAGTCAGGACGCGTGCGCAGGAAGCGGTCCCAGTGCCCGGCCGGCATCGTGATCTCGCCCGGCCGGGCGAGGCGCACGCGGTCGTACAGCGGCTCGATCAGGGCGCGTGCGTCGACTCTCGGCACGAAGTCCACGCGTCCCGGCGAGACCGGACCGATCCATCCGGCGCGCTTCGCCTCGATCCGCCAGTGCGCAGCCTCTGCGGCGGGGGCGAAGCCGTACCGGCCGTAGAGCGTCGACTCGCTCACGGTGAGGGTCGCAACCGGCACGCCGGCGGATGCCGCGGCCCGCAACTCGCCCTCCATCATCGCCCGCGCGAGACCCCGCCGTCGATGGGTGGGGGCGACGGTGACGGAGCTGATGGCGGCCGTGTCGATGAGCGCCGGCCCGGGGACGGTGAGCTCGGCGAGCCACGACGCGAACGTCGCGACCGGGGTGCCGGGCACCGGGGCGGAGTCGTCGTAGACGCCCAACCGGCGACGCGCCCGCAGCCCGTCGAACGCGGCCTGGCGCTGCACCTCGGAGCGCTCGGTGCCGAGGAATCCGCGGGAGACGGCCTCGATCCAGCCGTCCGAGGCGGCACGGTCCTCGTCCGTGACGAGGTCGGCGCGCAGCCCCAGGTCGCCGAGCCGGCGCGCCTGACGCTCATCGAGCGGGGCCGCCAGGAAGGCGGCGACGGCGGTGTCGTTCATGATCTCCTCCAGCGGCGCGGTGCGCCCGATCAGTCGTCGTGGATGACGCGTGCCCCCGGCACCGGGCCGTGCACGTGGTGCGCGACGTGCCCGGCGGCCGAGAGCCCGATCTGCAGGTCGATGGCGGCTTCGGGGCCCGCCGCGAGGAACGCGACCGTGGGACCCGAACCCGAGACGATCCCTTCGAGGGCGCCGGCGGCGCGACCCGTCTCGAGCAGGTCGGCGAGGTCAGGTCGCAGCGCGAGCGCGGCCTGCTGCAGATCATTGCGAAGGCTCGCGGCGAGCATGTGCGCATCGCCCGCGCGCAGCGCATGCAGAACGGCGTCATCGACCATCGGCCGACGCGCGGGCACGATGTCGAGCGAGGCGTCGTCGCGGTGCGCGTCGAGGGCGGCGAAAACGGCCGGAGTCGACAGGCCGTCCTCGCTCGTGACGATCACCCAGTCGAAACGCCCGCGCGCCAGGGCAGGACTCAGGTCGTCGCCGCGCCCCAGCCCGATCGCCGTGCCGCCGGTGAGCGCGAACGGCACGTCGGCACCGAGTTCCGCCGCCAGCTCCCGCAGCCGGATCGGCGAGATGCCGGTTCCCCACAGCGCGTCGCACGCGACGAGGGCGGCTGCGGCATCCGCGGATCCTCCGCCCATCCCACCTGCGACGGGCACATCCTTGACGATGCGCAGGTGCACGCCCGCGTCGATGCCCGCCTCGTCCGCGACCAGCTGCGCGGCGCGCACGGCGAGGTTGCGGGCGTCGAGTGGGACACCCGCGACATCCACCGATCCGGTGACCTCGATCGTCAGGTCGTCAGACGCCGAGGCCCACACGTCCTCGTACGCGGAGACGGCCTGGTACGCCGAGGCGACGTCGTGGTACCCGTCGGCGCCGAGCGCGCCGACCTCGAAGAAGAGGTTGATCTTGCCCGGGGCGCGCACGTGCACGGTCGGGGCGGGGAGGATCACAGCTTCGATGATTCTGCCCACAGGTTGACGTCGATGACATCCGACAGCGCGTCGATGCGCTCGAGCTCGTCGGTGTCGAAGGCCGGTCCGGTGAGGGCGGCCAGGTTCTCGTCGAGCTGCTCGATGCTGGAGGCCCCCATGAGCGCCGAGCACACGGTGGGCTCGCGCAGCACCCACTGGATCGCCATCTGCGCGAGCGTCTGACCGCGCTCCTTCGCGATCGTGTTCAGTGATCGCAGCGACGCGATCGCCTGGTGCGACAGCGCCCGGTCGGGCAGGCTGTCGCGCGGCTGCGAGCGCTTGGCCTTGCCGTCGCCGAGGTACTTGCCGGTCAGGAGCCCCTGGGCGAGCGGCGTGAAGGCGATAGCCGACATGCCCTCTTCGGCGAGGACGCCCGTCAGACCGTCCTCGATCCACCGGTTGAGGATCGAGTAGGCGGGCTGATGGATGATCAGCGGCGTGCCGAGGCTGCGGGCCACCGCCGCGGCGACCGCGGTGCGCTCCGCGGAGTACGACGAGATGCCCACGTAGAGCGCCTTGCCCTGGCGCACGAGCGTGTCGAGCGCGCCGATGGTCTCCTCGACGGGAGTGTCGGGATCGACCCGGTGGGAGTAGAAGATGTCGACGTAGTCGAGCCCGAGCCTCGTCAGCGACTGCTCGGCGCTCGCGAGGATGTACTTGCGGCTGCCGAGGTCGCCGTGCGGCCCGGGCCACATGTCCCACCCCGCCTTGGACGACACGACCAGCTCGTCCCGGTAGGGCTTGAAGTCCTCGCGCAGCATGCGTCCGAAGTTGGTCTCCGCGGCGCCGTAGGGAGGACCGTAGTTGTTGGCCAGGTCGAAGTGGATGATGCCGTGGTCGAAGGCGTGCCGGAGGATGCCACGCTGCGTGTCGAAGGCGACGTTGTCGCCGAAGTTCCACCACAGGCCGAGCGAGATCGGCGGGAGGTAGAGACCGGATGTCCCGACCTGACGGTATTCGGTGAGGTCGTACCGATCCGGGGCCGCCGTGTAGGGCCGGTGGATGTCGGGGACGGAGGGTCGGATACGCGGCTCTGTGCTCACCCGCCCAGGCTAGCCGCCGCGCGGGCGATGCGCAGGTAGTCCTCGACGGTGAGGTCCTCACCGCGGGCGGTGGGGGCGACATCCGCACTCTCGAGCAGCGCACTGGCCGCCGCGGACGACCCGCCGAGCACCCCGGAGAGCGCCTGCCGCAGCATCTTGCGGCGCTGTTGGAAGGCCGCGTCGACGATGCGGAACGTCGTCTGCCGCTCGGCCTCGGTGCCTCGCGCCGCGTGCGCGCGGGCGAATCCCACGAGCACGCTGTCGACATTGGGCACGGGCCAGAACACCATGCGCGACACCGTGCCGACCAGGCGCCAGTCGCCGTACCACGACGCCTTGACGCTGGGGGCGCCGTAGACCTTGGAACCCGGCCCCGCGGCGAGCCGCTCGCCGACTTCGGCCTGCACCATCACGACGCCGCGGTCGAGACGCGGGAAGGTCTCCATGAAGTGCAGCAGCACGGGCACGGACACGTTGTACGGCAGATTCGCGACGAGCACCGTCGGCTCCCCCGGCAGCGAGGAGATCGTGAGCGCGTCGGCGTCGACCACGGTGAGGGCGCCGTCCTCGACACCGTGGTCGGCGGCGGTCTGCGGAAGTCGCGCGGCGAGGCGGTGGTCGATCTCCACCGCGGTCACCCGGGCGCCGGTCTCCAGGATCGCGAGCGTCAGCGACCCGAGCCCCGGGCCGACTTCGACGACGCGGTCGTCGGCCGTAACGGATGCCGCGGCCACGATCTTGCGCACGGTGCCGGGGTCGTGCACGAAGTTCTGGCCGAGCTTCTTCGTCGGGGTGACGTCGAGCTCGGCGGCGAGGGCGCGGATCTCGGCCGCGCCGAGCAGATGCACGGTCACCCCCTCACCCTAACGAGGCGCGGCGTCAACCCCCGACCCGCCCCTCCGGGCGCCACTAGGGTGGTGCGGTGAGCACTGGAACGATCCCCGCCGACGCCTTCTCTCTGCGCAGCCCCTTCGGGCGACGGGCGGTGGGGCTGTCGGTCGCGGCGGCCGTCGGAGGTTTCCTGTTCGGCTTCGACTCGTCGGTCATCAACGGCGCGGTCGACTCGATCGGCGGGCACTTCTCCTCGGCTCGGCACTG
>NZ_MEGA01000088.1:0-5713 GCF_001725695.1 Microbacterium sp. SCN 71-21 | reverse complement strand
CACTGACGGGCTTCGTCGTCGCGGTGGCGCTCCTCGGGTGCGCCGTCGGCGCGATGATCGCCGGCTCGCTCTCCGATCGCTGGGGGCGCCTGCGCGTCATGCTGCTCGGCGCCGGCCTGTTCTTCGTCTCCTCGATCGGCGCGGGCCTCACCTTCAGCGTTCCCGACCTGATCCTGTGGCGCGTGGTGAGCGGTCTCGGCATCGGCATCGCCTCTGTCGTCGCGCCGGCCTATATCGCAGAGATCGCACCGCGTCAGATCCGCGGATCGCTGGCGTCGCTGCAGCAGCTCGCGATCACGCTCGGCATCTTCGGGGCACTGCTGTCCGACGCGCTGCTCGCGACGTGGGCCGATGGCGCCGCGAACACGCTCTGGCTCGGCCTGGAGGCCTGGCGCTGGATGTTCATCGTCGGGGTGATCCCCTCGGCGGTCTACGGGATCCTGGCTCTCACCCTCCCCGAGTCCCCGCGCTTCCTTCTCGCCGCCGGCCGCACCGACGAGGCGCGCGCGGTCTTCGCCCGCCTCGTGCCGCCGGCCGACCTGGAGCAGACCCTGCGCGAGCTGACGAACGCGATCAGCGCGGACCGCACCACCAAGAAGGCGTCGCTGCGCGGACACGTGCTCGGACTTCAGCCGATCGTCTGGGTGGGCATCATCCTGTCGGTGTTCCAGCAGTTCGTCGGCATCAACGTGATCTTCTACTACTCGACGACGCTGTGGCGCGCGGTCGGGTTCACCGAGGGCGACTCCCTGGTCATCAGCGTCATCACCTCGGTCACGAACGTCGTCGTCACCCTGGTCGCGATCTTCCTCGTCGACCGGGTGGGCCGAAAGCCCATCCTGCTGGTCGGCTCGGTGCTGATGACCCTGTCGCTGGGCATCATGGCGCTCGCGTTCACCTTCTCGGTGACGGTGAACGGCGAGGTGTCCCTCCCGGGCGCCTGGGGCCCGATCGCGCTCGTCGCCGCGAATGTGTTCGTCATCGGGTTCGGCGCGTCGTGGGGTCCGCTCGTGTGGGTGCTGCTGGGCGAGATCTTCCCGAGCCGCATCCGCGGTCGCGCGCTCGGCGTCGCGGCCGCGGCGCAGTGGATCGCGAACTTCGTCATCACGGTCTCGTTCCCCTCGATGTCGGCGTGGTCGCTGCCGCTCACCTACGGCATGTACGCCGTGTTCGCGGCCCTCTCCTTCGTCTACGTGCTGCTGAAGGTGCCGGAGACCAAGGGCATGGAGCTCGAGAAGACCGAGACGCTGTTCGTGGCGGCACCCAAGAGGTGACGGATGCCGCGGCCCGGTGCCGTCCGGTTCGCGGTCACGCCCGCACGAAGCGCGGCTGGCGCGGTGGGCGCCGAGGGTCCGGGGGCGCGGCGAGCGTGCCGTCGGGCGCGATGTGGTCGAGCATCGCCGCGACCACCGCGACGATGTGCGGATCGTCGACCCGATAGAGCTGCCGGCGTCCCTGCCGGCGTGCGCTGACGACACCGGCGGCGCGCAGCTTCGCGAGCTGCTGGCTCGTCGCGGGGATCGTCGCCCCGGTGCGCTCAGCGAGGGTCGTGACATCCGATTCGTCGTCCGAGAGCAGCCACACCAGGTGCAGGCGGCCCGGAACCGACAGGAGGTCGAACGTGTCGGCGGCGGCGGCGAGCTGCGCGACCGAGGGTGCGCCCGAGTCATCCGTCGTCCGGTCGCTCATGCGTCTCCTCACGTTCACCGTTCATTTGCGCAATTGATTGACTATTGCGTATGGTATCCGAGGCCCGGATGCCGCGGGCGACGCGACGAGCGCGAGGAGGTGAGGGACATGAGTTCTCCCAGTGACAGTCCCCGACTCCCCTCCGCCACGCGCACCCTCGGCTGACCCGCCTCGCGGGAGGCCCGGAGCGCGCCCATCCGCAAGGAGCGCGCCATGTCGACGCCCACCACCTTCGCCGGCCACACCACCGTCGGCGCCCGCTCCGGCACCCGTCTCGCCGCCGACGCCGTCGTCCTCATCGGCTTCGCCGCAGTGCTGTGGCTGCTCATCCACCTCTCGCAGGGGATCGCCGCGCCGTTCGACCCGTCTCGCGACATCGACGCCGTCTCCACCGACCCGTCACAGCTGCCCTACGACGCCGCCCGGTCGCTGCTGCGCATGTTCATCGCGCTCGCGGCATCCGTGGTGTTCACCTTCGTCTACGCGACCGCCGCCGCGCGGTCGCGGCGCGGCGAGAAGGTGCTGATCCCGATCCTCGACATCCT
Organism: Microbacterium sp. SCN 71-21; assembly: GCF_001725695.1. Lineage (NCBI taxonomy): Bacteria > Bacillati > Actinomycetota > Actinomycetes > Micrococcales > Microbacteriaceae > Microbacterium > Microbacterium sp. SCN 71-21. The sequence continues at coordinate 3,479 of NZ_MEGA01000088.1, read as the reverse complement.
GCAGTCGGTGCCGGTGCTCGCGTTCCTGTCGGTGACGCTCACCGTCTGGATCGTCATCTTCCCGAACTCCGAGCTCGGCGTCGAGTGCGCCTCGATCTTCGCGATCTTCACGAGCCAGGCGTGGAACATGACGTTCGCGTTCTACAACTCGCTCACCACGCAGCCGCGCGATCTCGACGAGGCGGCGCGCCTGCTGCGGTTGACCCGCTGGCAGCGCTTCTGGAAGCTCGACGTGCCCAGCGGCATGATCCCGCTCGTCTGGAACGGCATGATGAGCTTCGGCGGGGGCTGGTTCTTCCTCGTCGCGAGCGAGGTCATCTCTGTCAACAACCACACGTATGCCCTACCCGGCATCGGATCGTATGTCGCGAGCGCGACGGCCGAGGAGAACATCCCGGCGATCCTGTGGGCCATCGCCGTCATGATCGTCATGGTCGTCGGGGTGAACGCGCTGTTCTGGCGGCCGCTGACCGCGTGGGCGGAGCGTTTCCGCATGGGCGACACGTCGAGCCAGGTGCCGCAGCGCAGTGTCGTGCTCGACGTGCTGCGCCACTCCGGGGTGCCCCGCCTGATCGGCCGCGCGCTCGCACCGCTCGGGCGCGGCCTCGACCGGGCCATGGCGGTCTTCGGCGTCGCCGACGTGCCGCTGCGCGTCGACCCGCGCCGGCGGCGCATCGGCGACCTCGCATTCGCCGTGGTCGTCGCCGTCGCCCTCACGTGGGGCACCGTGCAGGTCATCATCTTCGTGCAGTCGAGCGTCGGCCTGTGGGAGTTCGCGGATGCCGCGGGCCTCGGGCTCGTGACCTTCGGGCGCGTGCTCGTGCTGCTCGTGTTCGGCACCATCATCTGGGTGCCGGTGGGCGTGTGGATCGGGATGAACCCGCGGGTGACGCGCTTCGCTCAGCCCGTCGTGCAGGTGCTCGCGAGCTTCCCGGCGAACTTCCTCTTCCCGTTCGTCACGCTGGCACTCATCCACACCGGCATCTCGCTCAACATCGGCGGAATCCTGCTGATGGCGCTCGGCGCGCAGTGGTACATCCTCTTCAACGTCATCGCCGGCGCCTCGGCGATCCCGGCGGACCTGCGGGACGCCGCGACATCCCTGCGCCTGTCGCGCTGGCAGCGCTGGACGCGCCTCATCCTGCCGGCCATCTTCGCGTCGTGGGTGACGGGCGGCATCACCGCGGCCGGCGGCGCCTGGAACGCGTCGATCGTCTCGGAGGTCGTGACCTACGGGTCGACGACCCTCACCGCCGTCGGCCTCGGCGCGTACATCGCGAACGCCACCGCCACCGGCGACAGCCCCCGCGTGTACGTCGGGGTGATCGTGATGAGCCTGTTCGTCGTCGGCCTCAACCGGCTGTTCTGGCGGCGGATGTACCGGCTCGCCGAACGTCGTTTCTCCCTCACCTGACCCACCCGCCCACTCCGCGAAGGAGGTGCCCCATGGCACAGAACACCGCATCCGTCCGCGACACCGCGATCGTCGAGGTCGACGACGTCACGACAGCCTTCCCCTCGAGCGACGGCGGCACCCTCACGGTGCTCGACGAGGTGTCGCTGACCCTCCGAGAAGGCGAGATCGTGGCACTCCTCGGGAAGTCCGGGTCGGGGAAGTCCACCCTCCTGCGCACGGTCGCCGGTCTCATCGCCCCCACCAGCGGCGAGGTGCGCTACCGCGGCCGGCCGATCAACGGTGCGAACCCGGGCGTCGGGATGGTGTTCCAGTCGTTCGCGCTCATGCCGTGGCTGACGGTGCAGGGAAACGTCGAGCTGGGACTGGCCGCCCGCTCGGTGTCGGCCGCGGAGCGCCGTCAGCGCGCCCTCGACGCGATCGACCTGATCGGTCTCGACGGCTTCGAGTCGGCGTACCCGCGCGAGCTCTCCGGCGGCATGCGCCAGCGCGTGGGGATCGCGCGCGCCCTGGTGCTGCGCCCGGACGCGCTGCTCATGGACGAGCCCTTCTCGGCTCTCGACGTGCTCACCGCCGAGAACCTGCGCAACGAGGTGATGTCGCTGTGGGCGCAGCCCGACTTCCCGACGAAGTCGGTCTGCATCGTGACCCACAACATCGAGGAGGCGGTGCTCATGGCCGACCGCGTCTTCGTCCTCGGCTCGAACCCCGGGCACGTGCGCGCCGAGGTCGGGGTGCCGCTCCCCCGCCCGCGCGACCGGCGGCATCCGCTCTTCGCCCAGACCGTCGATCGGCTCTACGCCCTGCTGACCGGCACCGGCACCGGTGCTCCCGGCACGGCGGCCGCGCCTGTCGCCGCCACTCCGCTCAGCGCGCCGCTGCCCGACGTGTCCGTGGGCGGGCTCGCCGGCCTCGTCGAGATCGTGCACTCGCACAACGGCCAGACCGACCTGCCCGACCTCGCCGACGAGCTGTCCTTCGAGGTCGACGACCTCCTTCCCCTCGTCGACGCGGCCGCCCTGCTCGGGTTCATCGAGGTCGACGGGGCGCAGCTCTTCCTCACCGAGGACGGTCGCGCCTGGGGACGCGCGGACATCCAGGAGTCGAAGAAGCTGTTCGCACGCCTCAGCGCGGCCCACGCCCCGCTCGTGCGCACGATCCTCAAAGCGCTCGAGAACAGCGACGACGGCGCCCTGCGCGACGACTTCTTCCTCGACCTGCTGCGACGCGGCTTCTCGGGGGCGGACGCGCGGGTGCAGCTGGACATCGCGATCCAGTGGGGTCGCTACGCGGAGCTCTTCGACTACGACGCCGACTCGGGCGAGCTCGTGCTCGGCGAGGTCGCCGCCGCGTTCGGGGTGTGACCCCGACCGAGCGGCGCACCGCTGTTGCGGAGCCGGTTCAGAACTCGCCGTAGACGGCGAGCGTGTTCGCCGCGAGCTGTGCGCACAGCTCGTCGAGGTCGGTCTCGAGCGTCTCGGCCATGAACCGCACGGTCAGCGGCACGAGGTACGGGGCGTTCGGGCGACCGCGGTAGGGCGCGGGCGTGAGGAACGGGGCATCCGTCTCGACCAGGATGCGATCGCGCGGAGCCACGCGGAGGGCGTCGCGCAGGTTCTCGGCGTTCTTGAACGTGACGTTGCCCGCGAAGCTCAGCCAGTAGCCGCGGTCGCTCGCGACCCGCGCCATGTCGGCGTCGCCGGAGAAGCAGTGGAACACGGTCTTCTCCGGGGCGCCCACGCGGTCGAGGGTGTCGAAGACGGCCTGGTGCGCGTCGCGGTCGTGGATCTGCATGGCGATGCCGTGCCGCTTCGCGATCGCGATGTGCGCCTCGAAGCTCTCGATCTGGGCCGCGATGCCGTCCTCGCCGGTGCGGAAGAAGTCGAGTCCGGTCTCGCCGACCGCGCGCACCCGGGGCTGGGCGGCGAGGGTGTCGATGACCTCGATCGCCTCAGCAAGGCGTCCGGCGGCGGCGTACTCGGGCGCCTCGTTCGGGTGCAGGGCGACGGCGGCGAGCACCCGGCGGTCCTGCTCAGCAGCCCACGCGCACCACTGCGACGACTCG
>NZ_MEGA01000087.1:0-8610 GCF_001725695.1 Microbacterium sp. SCN 71-21 | reverse complement strand
CCGGCGAGACCCCGGCCGAGCGCATGGCGAGCTTCGACAAGCAGATCGTGCGGGACTGGCTGAGCGCGCACTGGGACGGTGCCGGTGAGCCGCCGACGCTGCCCGGCGAGGTGGTCGAGCGGGCGTCCGCCCGCTACCGCGAGCTTCTGGTCAAACTCGGAGCTCGACCGCGGGAATGACGCGGCCCGGTGGGTGTTAAGTATTCGCATGAATGAAAAACTCGCCGCCGACACCGCGATGGGCGCCGTGACCCTGCTCGTCGGCGACCTCGACGCGATGACGCGTTACTACCGGGACGTCGTCACCCTCGAGGTGCTCACCGCCGAGGGCGACACCGTCACCCTCGGACGCGCCGGCCGGCCCATCGTGATCCTGCGTCACGACCCGCGCCTGCGGCACGCCCCCGCCGGATCGGCGGGACTGTTCCACACCGCGATCCTGTTCGAGAGTCGCGCAGCCCTCGCCGCCGCGCTCTACAGCGTCGCCCGCCACGCCCCGCAGACCTTCACCGGCAGCGCCGACCACGTCGTCAGCCAGGCGTTCTACTTCACCGACCCCGAGGGCAACGGCATCGAGCTCTACTGGGACCGCGCGCGCACCGCCTGGTCGTGGACCCACGGCCAGGTCGAGATGGCGACGCTCTACCTCGACCCGAACGCGTTCCTGTCGGAACACCTCACCGAGCAGGCCGCCGCGGGTTCGACGGCGGGGGACGCGGCATCCGTCGGTCACGTGCACCTGTCGGTCGGGGATGTCGCGACCGCCCGCGCGTTCTACGTCGACACCCTGGGCTTCGACGCCACCGCGAGCATGGGCAACCAGGCGCTGTTCGTGTCGGCCGGCGGCTACCACCACCACATGGCGATGAACGTGTGGAACTCGCGCGGCGCCGGCCCCCGTATGCCCGCCCTCGGCCTCGGCCGGGTCGAGCTCGCGCTGCCCGACGGCGACGCGATCGGCGAGCTCGGCGAGCGCCTCTCGCACCACGGCATCGCCACCGCGAACGACGGCCGCACCGTCACGTTCGCCGACCCGTGGAACAACGAACTGGTCGCGCACCTCGCCTGAGGCGCGCGGGCGGGTAAGGGAGGCGCGATCACACCGCCCGGTCGGCGATGATGCGCGCGTACGCGAGCGCGGAGTCCTTCGGCGTGCGCTCCTGGGTGTCGTAGTCGACCCGCACGATGCCGAAGCGCTTCTCGTAACCCCAGGCCCACTCGAAGTTGTCGAGCAGCGACCAGTAGAAGTAGCCGCCGACGTCCACACCCCGCTCGATCGCGGCGTGGATCGCGGCGACATGCCCCTCCAGGAACGCCACCCGGTCGACGTCGTGCACCCGGCGCTCACCGTCATCGACGACGAGCTCGTCGTCGTAGGCGGCGCCGTTCTCGGTGACGAAGAGGCGGGTGCCCGCGGCATCCGCGTACTGGGTCGCGACCCGCACGAGCAGGTCGGTGAGCCCCTCGGGCTGCACCTCCCATCCCATGCCGGTGCGCGGCAGTCCCCGCTCGAACCAGTGCACGTCGTCGGCGGCGGGGAAGGGCGAGGCGCCCTCACGCTCGGTGGGAGCCTGATCGGCGGGCGGCGCCTGCTCGGGCACGCGTCCACCGACGAACTCGTTGTGGTAGTAGTTCACGCCGAGTGCGTCGATCGGCGTCGAGATGACGGCGAGGTCGCCCGGCTGCACGGCCGCCTCGAGCGCATCGACCGCCTCGGGGTCGACGGCGCGGATGTCGTCGACGACGTCCGCGGGGTACGCCCCGAGGAACACCGGGTCGAGAAACCAGCGGTTGAACTGGCCGTCGATGCGGCGGGCGGCATCGAGGTCGCGCGGGTCGGACGGATCGGCGGGCTGAGCGCCGGTGAGGTTGAGGGTGATGCCGAGCGACAGGTCGGCGTCGCGGGCGCGCAGCTGCATCACCGTCTGGCCGTGGCCGAGCAGCAGGTGATGGGCCGCGAGCAGCCCCTCGCGTCGCGAATAGTGGCCGGGAGCATGGATGCCCGCGGTGTAGCTGAGGAACGACGAGCACCACGGCTCGTTGAGCGTCGTCCAGACGTTCACCCGGTCGCCGAGGGCGTCGTGCACGTCGAGGGCGTATTCGGTGAAGCGCTCGGCGGTGTCACGCACCGTCCAACCGCCTCGCTCCTGCAGCGCCTGCGGGAGATCCCAGTGATAGAGGGTGAGCCACGGCAGGATGTCGGCGCCGAGCAGTTCGTCGACGAGCCGCGAGTAGAAGTCGATGCCCGCCGGGTTGAGCGCGCCGCCGTCGGGTCGCACCCGTGACCACGACACCGAGAACCGGTAGGTCTGCAGCCCCAGGCGCTTCATGAGCGCGACGTCCTGCGGGTAGCGGTGGTAGTGGTCGCAGGCGGTCTCGCCGTCGTCACCCGCGATGACCGCGCCGGGCACGCGGCAGAACGCGTCCCAGATCGAGTCGCGGCGCCCGTCGACGTGCGCGGCTCCCTCGATCTGGAATGCGGCGGTCGCGGCACCGAAGAGGAAGTCGTCGGGGAAACGGCGGGGGGAGACGCTCATGGCCCCCATTATTGGGCACGTCCGAGCGTTCCTCGAATCGATTCGACGATGGGACGGGAATCTCCCATGTGGAACCTGGATCCCGCATACGGGTCTGCTCGTCGAGTTCGACCCTCGGATGCTCCGGCGCAAAGTATGAGCGTCGGCGATGTGTGAGCTTTGACAGAGCTGTGTAACTGAGAAATGCTGACGCTCATGGGGAACGTGGGGAGGAAGCGCTGGATCGTGCTGCTCGCAGCCACGGTCGCGCTCATCGTTGTCGCCGCCGTCACACCGCCGGCGGTCGGAATCATCATCGCGCTCATCGTGGCGCCGGCGACGATCGTCGTCGCGATCGTCGCCTTCGTGCGAGGCGGCATCAGGGTCGTCGGTCTCTCGACGCGGGGGCTGGCCGCCCTCGCATTCGGCATGGGATTGGTGCTCTTCGTCGGCGCCGCGGCAGCGGCCGGCAGCCGGCTCGACAGGCCGTCGACGCAGCAGGCAGCAGCATCCGCTCCGGCAACGACTGCCTCACAGACACCGGCTGCCCCGACGCCGACGCCGACCTCACTGTCGGACGAGGCAGTCGAGGCGGCGGGCCTCGCCACGGCCGGCGGTGCCAGCGTGGTCGTCTCGACCGCGTCGTCGGGATCGGCGCTCGACGTGCTCGCCACGCTGCCGGTGCAGGCGGCGACCTCGCTCAGCGGCTATTCCCGGGACGCCTTCGGGCCGGCGTGGGCCGACGTCGACAAGAACGGGTGCGACACGCGCAACGACATCCTCGCGCGGGATCTGACCGGCATCACGCGACCGGGCTCCTGCACGGTGACCGCGGGAACACTCACGTCGGCCTACTCCGGTGCGGTGGTGACGTTCACCCGCGGCGAGAAGACATCGCCCCTCGTGCAGATCGATCACGTGGTGTCGCTCGCCGACGCCTGGACCACGGGCGCACAGACGCTCACGGCCGACCAGCGTCGCAGTCTCGCGAACGACCCTCTCAACCTGCAGGCGGTCGAGGGCACCCTCAACGAAGCGAAGAGCAACCTGGATGCCGCGGGCTGGCTCCCGCCGCTCGCCGGCTACCGCTGCACGTTCGTCGCGCGGCAGATCGCCGTCAAGAACACCTACGGGCTCTGGGTGACGCCGGCGGAGAAGGCCGCGATGACGTCGGTGCTCGCCTCGTGCCCCGCGCAGCCGACCCCGGCATCGTCGTTCCAGGCGGCGGCCGTCGTCGCGCAGCCGGCACCGGCACAACCCGCTCCCGCTCCGGCCCCCGCCAAGCCCGCACCTGCCCAACCCGCACCCGCCCCGGCACCCGCGAAACCGGCGCCGGCGCAGCCCGCACCCGCACCCGCACAGCCCGCACCCGCGCCCGCGCAACCGGACGTCACCTACAAGAACTGCTCCGAGGTGCGCGCGGCCGGCAAAGCGCCGCTGTACCGCGGTCAGCCCGGGTACGCCGCGAAGCTCGACCGCGACGGCGACGGGATCGCCTGCGAGTGAGCGCCCCGCGCGCCTAGACTGGGGGCGAACCCCTGCCCGCGACATCCGGAGCTTCGCAATGCCCACCATCGTCGTCGACGTCATGCCCAAGGCCGAACTGCTCGACCCGCAGGGGAAGGCCGTCACCGGCGCGTTCGCGCGACTCGGCGTCGACGCCTTCAGCGGAGTGCGCATCGGCAAGCGCTTCGAGCTGACCGTCGAGGGCGAGGTGTCCGACGAGGTGCTCGCCGAGGCATCCCGTGTCGCCGCCGAGGTGCTGTCGAACTCCGTCATCGAGGACGTCGTCGGCATCGAGGTCGTCGAGTGACGGTACGCATCGGGGTCGTCACCTTCCCCGGCTCGCTCGACGACGTCGACGCACGCCGCGCGGTGCGCATCGCCGGTGCCGAGCCGGTCGCCCTGTGGCACGCGTCGCACGATCTCGACGGCGTCGACGCGCTGATCCTGCCCGGCGGCTTCAGCTACGGCGACTACCTGCGTGCCGGCGCCATCGCGGCCCTCGCGCCGATCATGCGGGACGTGAAGGATGCCGCGGCGAAGGGCATGCCCGTACTCGGCATCTGCAACGGCTTCCAGATGCTCGTCGAGGCGCACCTGCTGCCGGGCGGACTCATCCGCAACGCGCACCAGCAGTTCATCCGCCGCGACCAGCGCCTGCGCGTCGAGAACACGTCCACCGCGTGGACGAGCGACTTCGCCGACGGTCAGGAGATCGTCATCCCCCTGAAGAACGCGGACGGCGGCTACGTCGCCTCCGACGACGAGCTCGACCGTCTCGAGGGCGAGGGGCTCGTCGCGTTCCGCTACACCTGCGTGAACCCGAACGGGTCGCTGCGCGACATCGCCGGCCTCACCAACCCGGCGGGCAACGTCGTGGGCCTCATGCCGCACCCCGAGCACGCCGTCGAACCCGGCTTCGGTCCCTCGACCGCGGCCGCGATGCGCTCGGGCGTCGACGGTCTGTCGTTCTTCTCATCGGCGATCGCGGCCGTCGTCGGCGCCGCCGCCTGACCCGGCCGGGCGCACCACCCGACCGGGCGTGCAGCACCGCGCACACGCCGCGACCTGGCGCCCGTCGGCGCGGGGGTAACGTCGAGGTGTGACATCCCCTCTCGTCGTCTCGGTTCCCACCGAGGGCCTCGCCCGTGATCTGCAGCCGCTTCCCGAGAACGTCGAGGTGGTGGTCTGGCCGATGACCGGCCCCGCCCCCTGCGACCGCATCGACATCGTCGTACCGCCGTACCAGAACCTCAACGCCGCCCTCGGGCAGCTGGCCGGGGTCGAGGTCGGACTCGTGCAGAGCCAGTCGATCGGCTACGAGGGCATCGCCGCACTGCTGCCCGCGGGCGTTCCGCTCGCGAACGCCGCGGGCGTGCACGAGACCTCCACCGCCGAGCTCGCCGTGGGTCTCGCGATCGCGTCGCTGCGGCGCCTCGACCAGTTCGCCCGCGACACCGCGACCGCCACCTGGAACCCGGTCTTCGGCACGAGCCTCGCCGACCGCCGTGTGCTCGTGCTCGGCTGGGGCGGCGTCGGGAAGGCGATCGGCGCGCGACTGATCCCGTTCGAGGTCGACCTCACCGCCGTCGCCTCGCGAGCCCGCGACGAGGACGGCGTCGCCGTGCACGGCTTCGCCGAGCTCGCCGACCTGCTGCCGCGCACCGAGGTGCTCATCCTCGCTCTTCCGGGCGGCGACAGCACGCGCCACATCATCGACGCCGCCGCGCTCGCCCTGCTCCCCGATGGCGCGCTCGTCGTGAACGTCGGCCGCGGGCCGCTCATCGACACCGACGCGCTCGTCGCGGAGACCGCGTCCGGGCGCCTGCGCGCCGCGCTCGATGTGACCGACCCCGAGCCGCTTCCCGCCGACCACCCGCTGTGGCGGTCGCCGGGTGTGCTCATCGCCCCTCACGTCGGCGGGGCGTCGAGCGCGATGCGCCCCCGCCTGGTGCGCGTGCTGCGCGATCAGATCATGCGCGCCGCACGCGGCGCCGCACCGATCAACATCGTCGTCGCCGGCTGATCGCGGCTACGAGTTGGGCGTGACCGGGGTGCGGGCGACCGGGTAGGCGTCGACCGTCACGGTGTCGTCGCGCGCCGTGAACCGCAGATCGGCGCCGTCGGGGAACGCCTGCTCGACGGCGGGCGTGAAGACGACCGGACGACCGTTCGAGGCGAGCGGGTTCGTGTCCGCACTCGTGCCGATACGCACATCGACCACGACCGGAAGGGTGCCGAGTGCGCAGCCGATGAGCGAAGCATCCGGATAGACATCGGGCTGCGGGATCACGGCGATGCACCGCATGTCTCCCGCGGGCGGAATCACCGTGTAGACGGACATCCCGAGGTACGACTCGTACGCCCGCGACGAGGTGGACGTGCCCGTGAACATGACTGCCGACGGCGCATCACCGGGGATGCGCTGCAGCACGGCGGCGTGCTGCGAGGTGACGACGTGGGTGACGAGAAGCGTCGTCCCCGTCGACAGCCCGGCCACGACGACGAGGCTCGCGATCCACCAGATCGCGGTGACCCGATCGACGCGCGGGCGCATGCGACGCCACAGCGACACATCGGATGCCGCCCCGTCCGCGTCGTGCTCACCCCCATCGCTCGCACGCGATCCGTCGCCGGGCTCCGGCACAGCGCCCGAGTCGGTGGCCGGATCGTCCGCGGGGCGGACGACGGGCGGCTCGAGGACCGATCGTGTCCTGACGGTCGCCGCGGGGGCCGCGGCATCCGTCGCCCTGCGGCCCTCGAGCACGTCGAGGCGCGCGAGCGCGACGGGATCTCCCGCGATGTCGGCGTGGGGTCCGTACGCGCGCAGTCGCAGCGCGGCGAGCTCGGCGCGTTCGTCGCCGGTCACGGCGCGGGCCGTTCGTCAATGTCGCGACCATCCCACAGATCGTCGCAGGCGACGAATGTCGCCCCGTGCGCGGCGAGATAGGGGCCGGCACCCCGGTCGCCCGCGACGGTGGCCGCCACCGCGGCCCAGTGGTCGCGCCCGATCAGAACCGGGTGCGACGGGGCGCCCGCGACGGTCGCCTGCACGAGAGCGGATGCCGCGGCCTCCGCGGCGGCCCCGAGCACGCGCGCGACCGCGGCCGCCGGCAGCGTCGGGGTGTCGACGGGCACGATCACCGCGAGCTCCGCCCCGGTCGCGGCCGCGGCGTCCAGAGCCGAGCGCACGCTCGCCGACAGCCCGTCGTTCCAGTCGGGCACCAGCACGGCACGACCGGGGGCGGGGATGCGCCGGGCGACCTCCGCCGCGGCGGCGCCCACCGTCACGAGCACCGGGTCGCAGCCGGACGCGGCGAGAAGCGCCACCGCCCGGTCGAGCCAGGGCGTGCCGTCGGCATCGGCCGCGAGCGCCTTCGGCCCGCCGTAGCGGGTGCCCGCGCCCGCCGCGAGCACGATCCCGCAGGGTGCCCCCACGACCGGCAACGGCGTCACGTCCACCGCGCCAGCGTAGCCCGCCCGAAACACGCGAGGGCTAGCGTGGCGGCATGCTCGAGCTTGCGACCGACCTGCTGCCGCTGCTCGCGGCGGGCGAGCGCGTCGCGGTCGTGACGGTCGCGCACGTGGCGCGTTCGGCGCCGCGCGGCGCCGGCGCGGCGATGGCGATCACGTCCGACGCGCGGGCGATCGGCTCGATCTCCGGCGGCTGCGTCGAGGCGGATGCGGTCGCGCTCGCCCTCTCGTGCCTGGCGACCGGACGGGGTCAGACCGCGCGCTTCGGCTTCACCGACGAGCAGGCCTACGCCGCCGGTCTCGCCTGCGGCGGCTCGATCGAGGCTGTGGTCAGTGTGCTCGATCCCGCCGACACGGTCGTGCGCGACGCTCTCGAACGCGTCGCGGCGGGTCGCCGCGCGGCGGTCGGCATCGTTGCCGCGGGGCCCGACACCGGCCGCATCCTCCCCCTCGACGCCGGCGGCAGCGAGACGCGCCTCGGCGAGCATGACGGATGCCCCGTGCTCGCCGTCGTGCAGACGCCCCCGCCCGCGCTGTACCTGCTGGGTGCCGGCGAGCACGCCGCCGCGCTATGCCGGGTGGCCGCCGCCGCCGGCTTCGCAGTCACCGTGTGCGACGCGTGGGAGCTGCTGGCGACGCGCGAGAGGTTCCCCGCGGCAACCCGGATCGTCGTCGACCTGCCGCACGACTTCCTCGCGACGCTCGACCCCGTCGACCTCGACGACCGCACCGCGATCTGCGTGCTCACCCACGACGAGCGCCTCGACGTGCCCGCCCTCGAGGTCGCGCTGCGGCTTCCGGTCGGCTTCGTCGGGGCGATGGGCGCCCGCTCGACCGTCGCGCACCGTGCCACGCGGCTGCGCGAGGCGGGGCTCGGCGACGACGACCTCGCCCGGCTGCACTCGCCGCTCGGGCTCGACCTCGGCGGACGCACCCCCGAGGAGACCGCGCTCTCGGTGCTCGCCGAGATCGTCGCAGCACGCCACGGCGGATCCGCGGTGCCGCTGCGAGAGCGCGGGGGCGCCATCCACGCCCGCGCCGCCGCCGACACGATGCTGCCGACCGAGGCGGATGCCGCGGCATCCGCCTGCGCCCTGCCCGCCCTCGCGACCCTGGAG
>NZ_MEGA01000086.1:0-13695 GCF_001725695.1 Microbacterium sp. SCN 71-21 | reverse complement strand
CCTTCGCTGATGCGCTCGACGTCTTCTGGCGTGCCGAAAAGCTCCAGCCGATACAGGTGCGGCACGTGGCACTTGCGGCTGATGATCTCGCCGGCGAGGCAGAACGACTCGCCGAAGTTGGTGTTGCCCGCGGAGATGACTCCGCGGATGTAGGAGCGGTTGTGGGCGTCGTTCAGGAAGCGGATGACCTGCTTCGGAACGGCGCCGTGTTCCTCGCCCCGGCCCTGGCCTCCCCCGTAGGTGGGGGTGACCAGGACGAAAGGCTCATCGACGCGGGGCGTCGGCTCGCCTGCTCTCAGGGGGATGCGGACGGACCGCCTGCCGAGCTTCTCGATGAAACGCGCCGTGTTGCCGGACACGCTCGAGAAGTAGACGAGCAGGGGCGCGGTGTCATCCGCGGCGGCTACCGCGCTGCTGCCATGGAGCGTCGCGGTCGCCATGACTCACGCCAGGCGGGACGCGAGCTCGTCGATCTTGTCGGGACGGAAGCCCGACCAGTGGCCCTCGTCGGTGACGACGACGGGAGCCTGGAGGTAGCCGAGCGCCTTGACCTGCTCGAGCGCCTCCGGGTCCTGCGAGAGGTCGTGAACCTCGTAGGCGATGCCCTTCGAGTCCAGCGCGCGGTAGGTCGCGGTGCACTGCACGCACGACGGCTTCGTGTAAACGGTGATGGCCATGTGAACCCTGTTCTCCCCTCAAATCCCCAGTAATCCAGCACCCACCGGCGCCGGGACCTCAATACTACATATGGGTGCCGACATTGGGGTCAACCACAAGGGGTAGTAGTTACAACCGTGTGATTTTCCACCGCACTCCCCACTCCGATCACAGGTTGTCCACCGATTCATCCACAGGCCGACGAGGTGTCCAGACCCTGAAGAACCGCTGAATTCCGGGCATCAGCAGGCTGTGAACGCCGACTGTCCACAGCGACGACCGTAGGCGGCACCTCCGACACTGGGGATGGATCCGACACGCCGTGTCGGCGTGTCGCGCATCGCGCCCGGCAGACCCTCCACGGCGGAGCACACCGCCCCGGCGGCGGCCACCCGGGGCGCCGAGAACGTCTGCCGCGGGCGATAGCGTGGAGGGGTGGCGGGATATCGGGAACTGGTGCGCACTCCGGGCGTGATCCGCATCATCGCCGCGCAGCTGACGGCGCGGTTCCCGAACGGCATGACGAGCCTCGCGATCCTCCTGCACATCGAACACGTGACCGGCTCCTACGGCGCCGCGGGCCTCGTGCTGGCCGCGACATCCATCGGTCAGGCGGTGTCGGGTCCGGTGACGAGCCGCTGGATGGGCATGTGGGGCATGCGCAAGGTCCTGACCCTCACCATGACGATCTGCGCGATCTGCCTCACGGTCATCGCGCTCGGCCAGATGGTGCTGCCCGCCTACGTCGCCCTCGGACTCATCACGGGTCTGTCGACGCCGCCGATCCAGTCGGCCGCCCGCACGATCTATCCGAAGCTCGTGACCTCACGTCAGCTCACCCCGCTCTACTCGCTCGACGCGTCGCTGCAGGAGATCATCTGGATCGTCGCCCCGGTGGCGGTCACCCTCGTGGCGACGCAGCTCGGCACCGTGCCCGCGCTGCTGCTGATCGTCGTGATCCTCGTCGGCGGCGGATCGTGGTTCATCCTGTCGCCCGAAGTCGGGCGCGTGCGCATCCCGCGCAGCAAGCGCCGGTTCGGCAAGGTGCTCGCGCGTCCGACGGTGCTGCTCGCGACGGTGATCGGGTTCCTGCTGATCGGTGCGTGCGCGGCGGTCGAGGCGAGCGTCGTCGCCTCCTACGGCCACGGCGGGTTCGAGGCGGGCATCGTGCTCGCCGTGTTCTCGATCGGCAGCCTCGCGGGCGGTCTCTCCCTCGGCCACGCCCCGATGGCGCCGTGGGCGATGGCCCGGCGCCTCACGGTCGTGGCGACCGGTCTCGTGCTCACGGTCATCGCCTTCGCCCTGTTCAGCGGCGACCCGATCCTCTCCCCCGTCGGCACGAGCGCGACGCTGATCATCGCGGGCATCGGCATCGCGCCCGCCCTCGCGGTGCTGTTCGCGATGACCTCTGCGAGCGTGAAGTTCAGCGACACGGCCGAGGCGTACGGCTGGATCGGCACGGGGCAGCTCATCGGCGGCGCCGCGGGCTCCGCCATCGCCGGCTTCCTGATCGACGGCACCGGCGCGGTGGGCGCGTACGCCGCGGCCGGTGCGTTCGCGCTCCTCGGCGCGATCGTGGCGGCGGTGTTCGTGCGGGCGTTCCCCGATCTGAGGCACCGCGATCCGAGCCCGCTGCCCGACACCGAGCCGAACGCGATCATCACTTGAGCGCATAGACGACACACAGCATCCACGTAGGCGCGACCAACCGGCGTCGGTTCCACTGGGGGCATCACCCCCGACGAGAGGATGCCCCGTGGCCGACCGCACCCCCGACGCCGACATCTCTGCCCGCACCGCCGATCCCGACCGCTGGCTCGACGCCGACGGCGCTCCCATCGACGAGGACCACCGCGGCCTCGTCTACGACATCCGCACCCTCGTCGACCGACGGCGCGCGCTCGGCATCTTCGGCGGCCTCGCGATGACGTCGCTGCTGACGGCGTGCGGCATCCAGTCGGCCTCGTCGCCGGGCGCCGCGTCGTCGACGACCGCCACCCCGCAGGCGACGGCATCGGCGACGACGGATGCCGCGGCATCCGGCTCCCTCGACGAGGTTCCCGACGAGACGGCGGGCCCGTATCCCGCCGATGGCTCGAACGGCATCGACGTACTGACGGCCTCCGGCATCGTGCGCAGCGACATCCGGGCGAGCTTCGGGTCGTCGACGACGGTCGCCGACGGCGTGCCGCTCACGATCCGTCTCACCGTGCGGGACGCCGACACGGGCGCTGCGCTCTCCGGCAAGGGCGTCTATCTCTGGCACTGCGACCGCGACGGCAACTACTCCCTGTACAGCCGGGGCATCACCGACGAGAACTATCTGCGCGGGGTGCAGGAGACGGATGCCGCCGGCACGGTCTCCTTCACCTCCATCTACCCAGCGTGCTACTCGGGTCGGTGGCCGCACATCCACTTCGAGGTCTACGACGACGTCGCGACCGCGGTCGCCTCAGGACCGATCGTGAAGACGTCTCAGATCGCGCTGCCCGAGGAGACCAACGTGGTCGTCTACGCGACGAGCGGCTACGAGCAGAGCGTGCGCAACGCATCGCAGGTCTCTCTGAAAAGCGACAACGTGTTCGGCGATGACGGCGGCATCCACCAGATCGCGACCATGTCGGGCGACGTCGCCGCGGGCTACACCGCGGCCCTCACGATCGGCGTGTGACCGGCCGGGGCGGCCGCGGTCGGCAGGTGACGCGACCGGGCAGCCCCGGCACGTCGAGGCCGTACGCTCGGATCATGCCCGCACCCGTCACCCTCCCCCGCATTGCGTGGGGCGATCCCGGAGCCGAGCGCCACGCGCTGCTCATCCACGGACTCGGATCCAACGGCCCGCTCATGTGGCTGTTCGGCACGGCCCTCGCCGAGGCCGGCTGGTACGCCGTCGCCGTCGATCTCCGGGGCCACGGCCTCGCACCCCGTTCGACCGACTACACCCTGGCGGCCTACGGCACGGATGTCGCGCACGTGCGCCGCGAGGGCGGCTGGGACCTCGTGATCGGCCATTCGCTCGGCGGCGCCTCGGCGACCCTCGCCCAGGCGACCCACCCCCGCTGGGCGCGTCACCTCGTGCTGGTCGACCCGGCCATCCACCTCACGCCCGAGCAGCGCGCCGCCGTGCAGGCCGGCAACGCGGCCTCGTTCGCCGCGCCAACCGTCGAGGGCGTGCGGGCGGCGAACCCGACGTGGCATCCGAACGATGTCGAAGCCAAGGTGACATCGCTGCGACAGGCGTCGACGTGGGGTACCGACCAGACCGCGGTGCAGAACCCCGACTGGGACGTGCGCGAGGCGTTCCTCGCCCTCACCGTGCCCACCCTCGTGCTGGCCGCCGACCCCGCCGTGAACAGCCTGTTCACCGGCCCGGCGATCGACGAGCTCGTGGCGGCCAACCCGCACGTGAGCGTGCGGGTCATCGAGGGCGCCGGGCACTCGTTGCATCGCGACAAGCCGGCAGAGACGCTCGCGGCGCTGTTCGACGGGCTCGCATCATGACCTTCGATGCGGCCGCCTGGCTTCCGGACGACCTGATCGAGCGCATCCGCGGGCGCGCCGCGCAGGTCGATCACGACAACGTGTTCCCTCAGGAGGACCTCGACGAGCTGGCGGCGGCCGGCTACCTGTCGATCCTCGTGCCGAGCGAGCTCGGCGGCGGCGGGCTGGGGCTCGCCGAGGCATCCCTGCTGCAGCAGCGGCTCGCGACGGCCGCGCCCGCCACGGCCCTCGCGATCAACATGCACCTCGTCTGGACGGGTGTGGCGAAGGTGCTCGGGTGCTCGCCGACCGCGGCATCGACGACCTGCGGTTCGTGCAGGAGGGCGCCGTGCGCGGCGAGGTCTTCGCGTTCGGCATCAGCGAGGCCGGCAACGATCTCGTGCTGTTCGGCAGCGACACGGTCGCCGAGCCGCTGGCCGACGGTGGCTACGCGTTCACCGGAACCAAGATCTTCACCTCGCTCGCCGCCGTGTGGACGAATCTCGGGCTGCACGGTCTCGACACCACGTCCGCGGACGCACCACAACTCGTCTACGCGTTCGTCCCGCGCTCGGACGCTGTCGTCACCCGTGACGACTGGGACACCGTCGGGATGCGCGGCACCCAGTCGCGCACGACCGAGTTGCACAGCGCCGTCGCCCCCGCCGACCGCGTGGTGCGCCGGGTCGCGCCGGGACCCAACCCCGACCCGATCGTGTTCGGCATCTTCAGCGTCTTCGAGATCCTGCTGGGCTCGGTCTACACCGGACTGGCCCGACGGGCGCTCGACCTCGCGGTGGCGACCGCGAAGACCCGCACGTCGAAGAAGAGTGGCACGACCTATGCGCAGGATCCCGACATCCGCTGGCGCATCGCCGACATGGGGCTGCGCTACGACGCCCTGCCGACCGAGCTCGCCTCGATCGCCCGAGACGTCGATGCGAACGCCCCGCACGGGCCGCGGTGGTTCACGCTGCTGTCGGGGGTGAAGCACCGCGCGGTCGTGATGGCGAAGTCGGTCGTCGACGACGCGATCCTGGTCGCGGGCGGCTCGTCGTACTTCACGCGTTCCGAGCTCGGCCGGCTCTACCGCGACGTACTCGCCGGTCAGTTCCACCCGTCCGACCCCGAGTCGGCACACGCGACGGCCGCCAGCGCCTGGCTCGGCCCGCTCGAGAGCTGAGACGGATGCCGCGCACCCCCCTCGCGGCGCTGAGCCCCGCCGATCAGGCGCGGAGGCGGGCGCTGCGGCGCATGAAGGCGGTGGCGCTCGCGGCGCTGCTGGCGATGGCGGTGCTGTTCGCGATCTCCTTCCCGTTGCAGGCCACGGTGCCCGCGCTCGCCTATGTTCGCGCGGCCGCCGAGGGCGGAATGGTCGGGGCCTTGGCCGACTGGTTCGCGGTGACGGCACTGTTCCGCCGCCCGCTCGGGCTCCCCATCCCCCACACGGCGATCATCCCGACGCGCAAGGACGAGATCGGCCGCACGCTGGGCGAGTTCGTCGAGACGAACTTCCTGTCGGGCGAGATCGTGCGCACGAAGCTCACCAGCACCCGGATCGCCGAGCGCGCGGGCGCATGGCTGCGCGAGAGCGCGCACGCGGAGCGTGTGGTGGCGGAGGCATCCACGATGGTCGCCGGAATCGTGCGCGCGCTCAGCGACGACGATGTGCGCGAGATCATCGAGGACCTCGCTCGCACGCATCTCATCGCCCCCGAGTGGGCGGCGCCGACGGGCGGCTGGCTCGAGCGGCTGACGCAGACGGGTGCGCACCACGCCGCGGTCGACCTCGCGGCCGACAGCATCGGCGAGTGGCTCACCGAGCACCGCGAGAGCTTCGAGGGCCTGCTGTCGCGTCGACTGCCGGGGTGGGTGCCACGCATCGCCCATCGCCTCGTCGACGACGCGGCGTATTCGGAGGCGGTGAAGTTCGTGGCCGCGGTGCGCGCCGACCCCGAGCATCCCGCCCGGCATGCGATCGACGGATACCTGGGCCGGCTCGCCGACCGTCTGCAGCACGATCCCGACACGATCGCACGGTTCGAAGGCGCGAAGGCGGCGGTCTTCGATTCGCCGCGCGTGCGCGAGCTCGCGGGTGAGGCATGGGCGACCGCCAAGCGCGGGCTGCTCGCGGCCCTCGCCGATCCCGACAGCGGTCTGCGGCGGCGCGCGGCCCTCGCGATCGCAGACCTGGGCGCGCGACTCGCGACGGATGACGCGCTCCGGCGCCGCGTCGACGGCTTCATCACCGACGCGGCCGTGTTCCTCGTCGAGCGCTACCGCCACGACATCGCGTCCATCATCACCGACACGGTCGAACGTTGGGACCCGGCCGAGACCACCGAGAAGATCGAGCTGATGGTCGGGCGCGACCTCCAGTACATCCGCCTCAACGGCACGATCGTGGGTGCTCTGGCGGGTCTGGGCATCTTCACCGTGGCCCAGGCGCTCGTCGGCCACTAGCCTGACGTCATGGGCGAGGCATCCGTCGTCGGTGACATCGTCTTCAGCTACGGCACGCTGCAGCAGCGGGGGGTGCAGCTGGAGGTCTTCGGACGCGCGCCCGACGGCGAGCCCGATCTCCTCCCCGGCTACACGGTCGACTATCTCGAGGTGCTCGACACCCGCGGACGCGGATCCGCGCGCGTGTCGGTGCAGCCGGTCGTACGCCCGACCGGCTCTCTCGGCGACAAGGTGACGGGTCTGGCCTACGCGCTGACGCCCGCGGAGGTCGATGCCGCCGACGAGTACGAATCGCCGCTGTACCGCCGGGTCCCGGCACGCCTGTCGAGCGGCCGCACGGCCTGGGTCTACGTGTCGGCATGACGACCCTCCTGCTCGTGCGGCACGCAAGTGCCGCGGACGGCCCCGACGATCACGATCGACCGCTGACGGCCCGCGGGGCGCTCGAGGCGGAGGCGATGGCGGCCGCCACCCTCGAGGCCGGCTGGCAGCCCGATCTGATCCTTGCGAGCACCGCCCGCCGCACCCGGGCGACCGCGGCCATGTTCGGCGCCGCGCTGGGCGCACCGGTGCGCACCGCGCCGGCGCTCTACGGTGCGGGGCCGCGCACGCTACTCGACGCCGCCGTCGGGCTCGGCGTGGCATCCGTCATGATCGTCGCCCACAACCCGGGTATCGCGATGCTCGCGCGCAGCCTCTCGTCGAACGAGATCGGCGGGATGGTGCCGTGCGCCGTGGCCGCGTTCTCGTGGGACGACGACGATTGGGATGTCGCATCGGCGACCGACCCCGATCGCATCTGGTTCCGACATCCGGAGTGATGCCGCCGCCGGAGAGGGAACGCAGTCCCAACGCTCGGGGAACTCAGTCCCACAGCCCGCGGCGGGAATGGCATGATGGCCTCACCACGTGCCGGCGACGCCGCCACCGCACCGCACGTCTTCGAAGGAGAAGCCCGTGTTCCACAGCCCGTTCGATCCGATCGACATCCCTGATCTCAGCGTCTACGACTACCTGTTCGCCTCACTCACCGACGACGAGCTCGAGCGTGTGGCCCTCATCGACCCGGCGTCGGGCACCGAGACGACCTACGGCGCGTTGCGCGATCAGGTCGATGCGGTGGCCGGTGCGCTCGCGGCACGCGGGGTCGGCGTGGGTTCGGTCGTGGGGCTGCTGAGCCCGAACATTCCGGCGTTCGCGACCGTCTTCCACGGAGCGCTCCGCGCCGGCGCCACCGTCACCACGATCAATGCGCTGTACACGGCCGACGAGGTCGCCAAGCAGCTGCGCGACGCCGGCGCCACGTGGCTGTTCACCGTCGGCCCGCTCCTTCCCTCGGGTGGCGCCGCCGCCGCCGCGGTGGGCATCGACGACGAGCATCTCGTCGTGCTCGACGGTGCGCCGGGGCATCCGTCGTTGCGCGATCTGCTGACGGCCGGCGAGCCCGCGCCGGAGGTGACGTTCGACCCCGCGACGCACGTCGCAGCGCTCCCCTATTCGTCGGGAACCACCGGCGTGCCCAAGGGCGTCATGCTCACGCACCGCAACCTGGTCGCGAACGTCGCCCAGTCGCGGGTGATCATCGAGCTCGGCCACGACGACCGTGTGCTCGCGGTGCTGCCGTTCTTCCACATCTACGGCATGACGGTGCTGCTGAACATGGCCCTCAAGCAGCGCGCGAGCCTCGTCACGATGCCGCGGTTCGATCTGGTCGAGTTCCTCTCGAACATCCAGACCTACGGGTGCACGTTCATCTTCATCGCGCCGCCCATCGCGGTGGCGCTCGCGAAGCATCCGATCGTCGACCAGTACGACATCTCGAGCGTGCACTCGATCTTCTCGGGCGCCGCACCCCTCGACGCCGAGACGGGTGCCGCGGCCGCGCGCCGACTGCACGCGAGGATGCTGCAGGGATACGGCATGAGCGAGCTCAGCCCCGTGTCGCACGCCACCCCCGTCGACCGCACCGACGTGCCGATCAGCTCCGTCGGCGTGCCGCTTCCGAACATCGACTGCAAGCTCGTCGACACCGAGACGGGCGAGGAGATCACCGAGTTCGGCGCCGACGGGTTCACCGCACGGGGCGAACTGTGGGTCAAGGGTCCGAACGTGATGCTCGGGTACCTCGGCCGTCCCGATGCCACCGCCGAGACCTTGGATGCCGACGGGTTCCTGCACACCGGCGATGTCGCCGTCGTTCATCGCGACGGCTACTACGCGATCGTCGACCGCGCGAAGGAGCTCATCAAGTACCACGGCTACCAGATCGCTCCGGCGGAGCTCGAGGCGCTTCTGCTGAGCCATCCGAAGATCATGGATGCCGCGGTCATCGGTGTGCTCGACGACGAGCATGAGGAGATCCCGAAGGCGTTCGTTGTCGCGGCGCCCGATTCGGGGCTCACCGAGGACGACGTGAAGGCGTTCGTCGCCGAGCACGTCGCCCCGCACAAGAAGGTGCGGCGGGTGGAGTTCATCGACCAGATCCCGAAGTCGACGTCGGGGAAGATCTTGCGCAAGGATCTGCGCGCGCGGGAGTCCGTCGGGGCCTGAGGCGATCCGGAGCGCGGGTCAGATCTCGAACGGGATGCCGCGCTCCGGCACCCGCAGGAGGGCGCCCAGCCCTGCCGCCGCGAACGCGCGCACGAGGTCGTCGGTGCTCTCGCTGAAGTGCGCCCACCCCTCGGTGTGCACGGGCACGACGACCGGCGCGCCGATGGCTCGGGCGGCGGCGACCGCGTCGGTCGCGGTGAGGGTGAGGGCGCCGTCGACCGACGGCGTTCGCGCGGCTCCGGCGAAGAGCACGGCGACGTCGACCGGCGGCACGCGGGCGGCGATCTCCTCGACGAGCTCCGGCGCGGAGTTGTCGCCGCTGACGTAGACCGTCGGGAGACCGTCGCCGGTGAGCACGAAACCGGTCACGGGGCCGATCACGGGCTCGCTGCCGATCGGGCCGTGGCGGGCCGGCACGGCGGTGACGGTGACCTCGGACGTCTCGCCGACGAGAGTGACCGACTCCCACGGCTCGAGCGCGCGGGCGGGCTGCCCGAGTCGCTCAGCGGCCAGCGGCGTCGTGAGCGCGATCGGTGCGGTGGCGAGCACGGCGCGACCCGCGGCATCCAGATTGTCGGCGTGCTGGTCGTGGGAGAGCAGCACGGCGTCGAGCGGCGGGAGCGCGGTGGCCTCGAGCGCCGGCCCGCGCAGCTTGGTGAGCGTGCGGGTCGCGGAGCCCACCTCGCCCGGCGGATCGAAGGTGGGATCGACGAGCAGCGAAAGGCCACCGAGCTGCAGCAGAACAGTCGGTCCGCCGATGTGGATGACTCGCAGACTGCCGGCGCTCACGCGCCCTTCGCCGACGTGGGACCGACCGGCTCCGCGTGGCGCACCGGGTCGAGAGCGGGAAGCGAGACCGTGGCGACCGTGCCGACGTCGTCGTGGCCACGGGTGAGCGCGACGGTGGCCCCGAGTTCGGCGGCCAGCTCCTGCACGATCGCGAGCCCGAGGCCCGTGCCCGACACCCCCGCCGCTGTCGCCGACGAGCTGCGGTAGAAGCGGTCGAACACACGAGGCAGGTCGACCTCATCGATGCCCGGGCCCTGGTCGCGGATCTGCACCGTCACCTGGCCCGACGACCGCTGCGCAGACACCTCGACCAGACCACCGGGCGGCGAGAACTTCACCGCGTTGGTGAGGAGGTTCAGGAAGAGGCGTGCGAGGTCGCCGGGACGGCCGTGCACGACGATTCCGGGGGTCAGGTCGGCGGAGATCGTCGCCTTCTGGCCGCGCAGGTTGATCGTGAGGTCTGAGATGCACTCCCGCAGCAGCTGCTCGAGATCGACGGCGACGCTGTCGCTCTCGCGTTCGGCCGCCCGACGCTCCTTCGACAGAGCGAGGATGTTCTCGACGACGTCGAGCAGTCGCTCGGCGTTGCGGTGGACGATGAGCACGAAGTCGCGTTGCACCGGGTCGGTGATGAGGTCGGCGAGCTCCTCGGTGAAGCCGATGATCGAGGTGACCGGGGTGCGCAGCTCGTGGCTGACGCTCGCCACGAAGTCGTCCTTCTCACGGTTGAGGGCCCGCAGCGTGTCGACGACCTGACGTTCCCGCTGCAGTCGCCGCTCGATCGCTGCCTCGGCATCGCGGAGCGGCCGGAGATCGACGACGGAGATGAGGTAGACGCGGCCGTAGCCCGAGCGCGAGAGAGATTCGATCGACACGGTCGCCGGGATGCTGTCCGATTCGACGAGCTCCCAGTCGAGCACCCGCGCCTCGTCCGCCCCGAGGGACGCGAGCTGCCGGTGCAGCGGAGAACGCGGCACGACGATCCAGTCGTGCTTCTGCAGCTGCGCGAACGAACTGCGGAGGATCGTCGAGGCGACCGCGTTGATCTCGATGACCGCGTAGCGTCCGCCCTCGACCTCCTGGAGGATCGCGAACCCGTTGTTGGCGCGCTCGAACGCATCGCGCAGAAGCCGCAGCAGACCCTCGGTCTGGTCCTGCAGTAGGCGTCGCTCGTTTCGGGTGGCACCGATGCCGAGCGTCGTGGCGGCGAGCGCGAAGGAGTAGATCTGCAGCAGCGTTCCGGTGCTCATCCCGCCGGCCGGATGAGCGAACGGCCCACCGCCGATCGCCGTGAGCGCGACCACGGCGACGATCGTGCCGACGAACTGGGTGAAGGCCACGAACATGGATTCGCTGAACGCGGCCCACGCCAGGATCGGCACGGGCAGGAAGGCGAGCGGGTTCGCGTTCAGCGGCGAGAAGGCGGCCACGACCGCCGCCAGCAGCGCCAGGCTGAGGAGCACCACGGTCTGGGCCGACGCGGTGCGCTTGCGCAGGCGGTTGAGCAGCGCCAACGGGGTGATCAGCACGACCGCGGAGATGTGGGAGGCGCTGGTCGAGAGCAGCGTGGGCAGGAATGCGCCACCCGACAGTGCGGCGCCGAGGCCGAGGCATCCGCCGACGACGAGGGCGCCCACGGCGGCAGCGGCGAGGAATCGCCCGACGTCCAGCAGGGTGGACAGGCGCGGCTCGTCGTCGCCGGGGGCGACGGCGGTCGCGACGATCCACACCTCGAAGGCCGCGCCGATCGCGCCCAGCACGACGAAAGCGGGTCCGCGACCGGCGCTGGCGGATGCCGCGGCGGTCACCGCCGCGATGCCCAGCAGCACCCAGAAGCGGCTGCGGCGGTCGGCCGTGACGACAGCGGCGACCGCGACACCGGCGGCCGGCCACCACCACGCCGTGGCCGCCGGACCGCTCTGCATGCCGGCGAACACGGCCCCGAGAACGCCCGAGAGCAGCACAAGGCCGATCACCGTGATCAGGCGCGCCGCGAAAGGGAGCCTGCGCATGATCAGCGCAAGGCTCGGGCGGGTCATGGGCTGAGGTTACCCCAGGGGTCGCACTGTTCGAGCGTATGATCGCCGGAGGAAGCGGATGTCGCGCTCGGCCCCGGCCGCGACCCGGACGAACGGATGCGGAATGTCCCGAGTGCTGCTCGTCGACGACGACCAGGACATCCTCACCCTCACCTCGATTCGCCTCACCAGGGCGGGGTACGAGGTCACGACCTGCGCCGACGGCGAGGCGGGTCTCGCGGCGATCCGTCGCGACCGACCGCACGTCGCACTGCTCGACTGGATGATGCCGGGCCTGGATGGGTTGCAGGTCGCCGAGGCGGTGCGCGCCGATCCCGAGATCGCCGGCACGCGCCTCGCACTGATGACCGCCCGACCGGACGCCGAACGCACCGGCTTCGCCGACGAGCACGGCCTCGATCGCGTGATGATCAAGCCGGTCTCGCGACAGGACCTTCTGGCCGCGGTCGCGGCATTGTGCGCCGAGTGCTGACGGCGCCCCCGCTCAGGCGGATGCCTCCTCGGTGGGGCGAGCCAGCGCGATCTGCATGTCGAGGGTGAGCGGCGATCGGGTGACGAGCTCGTGCACGAAGGCGAACTTCCGCTTGACGGCCGCGGGGTGCTCGAACGGGTAGAGGTCGCCGAGTCCCATCGACCGATTGATGCGATTGAACGCCTGCGACATCCAGGTCCAGTCGTTGAGCAGAGGCTGCACCGGCTGGTCGAGGTAGGACTCGCGAGGGATCACGTCGATGTCGCGGAGGTTGGTGACCGAGGCGTCGAGATGGATGCCGATGGCCGCCGCCGTCTGCAGGGTGCCGGTGATGTGCAGGTAGTGGGCGAAGGTCTCGGCGAAGTCCTCCCACGGGTGCATGGTCGCATACTCGGAAAGATACGACTCGTTCCAGTCGTCGGGCGCGCCGAACCGGTAATGGCGGGCGATGGCATCCTGATAGCTATCGCGCTCGTCACCGAACAGCTCACGGCAGCGATCCCACGTGGCGTCGTCGGTGATGAGCACGTTCTGGTAGTAGTGGCCGACCTCGTGACGCAGGTGCCCCCGAGCCGCACCCGCAGCGCCTCACGACGGTCGTCGAGGCTCTCGGCGAGATCGATGGTGATGATGCCGTTCGCGTGCCCGATGATCACCCGCTTGCCGTCGGACAGGCTCGAAAGCAGATCGAAACCGAGCCCGCCGGGCTGCACGTCCCAGCCGACGATCGGCAGCCCCAGCTGACCGAGCTGCAGCACAAGACGGCGCTTCGCCTCCTCGGTCTTGGCGAGCTTCTCGAGGGCCACGGTGTCGTCGGCATCGGGCTGCGTACGGGTGAGGCGGCAGGAGAAGCAGAGACCGGTCGGCGCGTCCTCGCGCACGAGCCAGTTGCACTGCCAGCCACGGTTCGAGCAGGTGTACCAGGTCTCCCCGTCGATGATGACGCGACCGTCGCGCAGCCCGTAGAACTGCTGGGTGAGCAGCTGATACCCGAGCTCCGCCTCGCACTCCGGGCAAGTCAGGGCGTCGAGGTAGACGAAGTGCCGGCAGTGGGGGCACCGGGGCTGTGAGCTCACGTGCTCACGCTAGTGGTCGGCGGGGATCAGGGCGACTCCGCCGAAACGGCGAAACGCCCCTGGAGGGGGCGTCTCGGCTGGTGTGGTGGACCTGAGGGGATTCGAACCCCTGACCTCTTCATTGCGAACGAAGCGCGCTACCAACTGCGCCACAGGCCCGTGAACCTCC
>NZ_MEGA01000085.1:0-8649 GCF_001725695.1 Microbacterium sp. SCN 71-21 | reverse complement strand
GACCTCGATGGTCCGGGGCATCCGTCGTCTGTCACCGTGAGACGAGGATCAGGCCACGCAGGTCTTCCACCAGGGTGAGTCCGTGATCTTCTCGGCGCGGTCCTTCACGACCGTGCCGTAGTCGCCCGCGGCGGCCTTGTCGGCCACGTTCTTCAGCGCCGCCTCCCGCGCCGAGCCGGCGGGCTGCTGCAGCGCCGCGCGCACATCCTGCTTCAGTGCGGCCGGTGCGCGATCGAACCAGCCGTGCAGGCGTGCACCGGCGTTCTTCGCCCAGCTCTGCACCTCGGTGCCGTAGTGGCCGTCGAGCGCCTCGTTCTTGATCGTCTCGAACGCGGCCTTCCGTTCGGCGCCCGCCGGCAGCGCGCGCGCCGCCTTCAGGTCGTTGCGCAGCTGCTCGGGGAGCTTCGCCCACAGCGCGCCGAGGCGACCGCGGGCGTTGCAGTCGGGCGTCGACGGCGACGCCGACGCGCTCGCCGACGCGGTGGGGGTGGGGGTCGTGGCGGTGGTCGAGGCGAGCGCGGGTGCGGCGAACGCGACCGCCGTGCCGACGACGAGCGCGCCGGCACCGCCGATGAGCCAGGTGCGGACGGACATGGGTGCTCCTTTCGTCCCCGGCACCGACCATCGGCCCGAGGTGTCTCCCACGGTTCCCGATCTGCGTGAACGCGGTGTCCGCGCTGTGTTCGAGGAATGTAAGGCGTCGCGGATCGGGCGGGCCGCGGCATCCCGATCGGTATTGAATGGGCGCATGGAGCCCGCCGCCGACCGAGGACTCGTGCTGATCGCCGAGGACGAGCCGGCCATCGCCGACATCGAACGGCTCTACCTCGGCAATGCGGGCTTCGGGGTGCACGTGGAACGCGACGGGGATGCCGCGCTCGCCGCGGTGCGGCGGCTGCGGCCGGTGGCGATCGTGCTCGACGTGGGTCTTCCCGGTCTCGACGGCATCGAGGTGTGCCGGGCGCTGCGCGCCGACGGCGACTGGACCCCGGTCATCTTCGTGACCGCTCGCGACGACGAGGTCGACCGTGTGGTCGGACTCGAGCTCGGTGCCGACGACTACCTCACCAAGCCGTTCTCGCCGCGGGAGCTCGTCGCCCGCGTCAAGGTGCTGCTGCGCCGGCGCGCGGCGCCCGCCTCCCGCGTCCACGCGCTCGGCCGGGTGCGCATCGACGAGACCCGCCGCCGCGTCGAGGTCGACGGTGAGGATGTCGCGCTGACCGCGACCGAGTTCGAGCTGCTCGCCTACCTCGCCGCCTCGCCGGGCCGCGTCTACACGCGTGAGCAGCTGCTGTCGGCGGTGTGGGGGCAGGCCGACTACGGCGGCGGCCGCACCGTCGACGTGCACGTCGCGCAGCTGCGCGCCAAGCTCGGCGAGGCGAGCCCCATCGCGACCGTGCGCGGGGTGGGGTACTCCGCCGACGAGGAGCCCCGATGACCGCCGCCGTGCCGCCCGCGCCCATCGCCCCGCCCCGGCCGCGGCGACGGCCCGGCACCCTGCGTACGCGCATGACGCTCGTCATGCTCGCCGTCGTCGGGCTCGCCGTCATCGTCACGGGCGTGATCACGGTGCCGGTCGTCCGCAGCTCGGCGGTCGGCGTCGCGCAGGACCGCCTCGCCGCGCAGGTAGACCTCATCGCGGGGCTCGATCGCGTGCCGGCCGGGCTCGACGGGTCACAGACCGAGTCCGCCACCGGCGGCACCCTGTTCGCCGTCATCGACGCCCCCGGCACAGGTGCCGCCCGCGGCCCCGGACGCACCTACGCGACCGATGTCGTGCGTCAGGCTCTGGCATCGACGGGCACCTACTCCGGCACGGTGCGCGGCGCCGCGGGCCCCGCCCTCGTCGAGGCCCGGCGCACGAGCGCGGGCTTCGATGTGGTCGCCGCGCTGCCGATGCGCGACCTCGACCCCGCCCTCGGACAGGTGACCTTCCGCGTGCTCATCGCCCTCGCCGTCGCCCTCGCGGCGGCCGCGATCGCCGCCGTGCTGCTCGCGCGATGGCTCAGTCGCCCGCTCGCGGCGACCGCCCGCGCCGCCCGGCGGCTCGCGGCCGGCGAGCGGGGCGTCGACGTGCCGGTCGCGGGGCCGGCCGAGACATCCGAAGTCGCTCTCGCCCTGCGCGCGCTCGACCATGCGCTCGCCACGAGCGAAGGGCGCCAGCGCGAATTCCTGCTGTCGATATCGCACGAGCTGCGCACCCCGCTCTCGGCGATCCGCGGCTACGGCGAGGCCCTCGCCGACGGCGTCATCGACCCCGCCGCCACCGCCGACGCCGGCCGTGTGCTCGTCACCGAGACCGACCGACTCGACCGCTTCGTCGCCGACCTGCTCGAGCTCGCCCGCCTCGAGGCCGACGACTTCAGCATCGAGAGAGTGGATGTCGCCGCGGCCGACCTCGTTGCGCAGATCGACGAGGCCTGGGCCGCGCGCGCCGCGACCGTGCCGGCGGTGCTGCGCACCCGGGTGGGCGCCGATGCCGGCGTGCTCAGCGCCGACCCGAACCGCATGCGGCAGGTGCTGGACGGACTCGTCGAGAACGCGCTGCGCGCGGTGCCCGCGGGCGGTGAGGTCGTCGTGGTCGCCGCCGCCGACCCCGCCGGCGTGCGGTTCGAGGTGAGCGACACGGGGCCCGGCCTCGACGCCGGCGACCTCGATGTCGCGTTCGACCGCGGGGTGCTGCGCTCCCGCTACCGCGACACGCGCGCCGTGGGCACCGGGCTCGGACTCTCGATCGCCGCACGTCTGGTCACCCGGCTCGGCGGGACGGTCTCCGCCCGCGCCCGCGACGGCGGCGGAGCCGTGTTCACTGTGCTCCTGCCGCGCGGCTGAGCACCGCTCCCGCCCGGTCCGGATCGACCTCCCGCGCGCGCGGGAGGCCGCTCACGCACGTGCGAACGCGACGATGCGGGCTGCGGCGGCCGCGGCATCCTTGATCATCGTCTCGTGCCCGTGTCCGGAGAGCTCGACCAGGTGCGCGTCGGGGATCTCCTCGACCACGAACCGGCACCAGTCGTGCGGCGACACCGGGTCGCCCTCACCGCGGATGACGAGGGTCGGCGCCACGATGCGCGAGTACGACTCCTCGGGCCGGTGTGCGAGCATCGCCCGCATCTTGCGTCGCAGGTTCGGACCCGCTCGCAGATACTCGCGGGCGCCGCGCACGAGCACGATCGGGCTCTCACCCCAGAGGTCCTGTGCGAGCCGGCCGAGCTGGCGCACAGCCGACCGCTCGGCGATGTTGATCGTCGGGGCACACAGCACGAGTCGCCAGACGAGCATCGGATGCCGCGTCGCGACCTCGGTGGCCACCTGCGAGCCCATCGAGTGCCCGAGCAGCACGACGCGACCGTGCGCCCGGTCGAGACCCCGGTGCCGGAGGAATGCGGCGACGAGGTCGGCCATGCGCTCGATCGTCGGGGTGCGGGGCGGCTCGGGCGCCTCGCCGTAGCCGGGGAGGTCGAGCGCGATCACCTGTCCGCTCTCCCGCAGCCGCACCACCAGATCGGCGAAGACACTGCGGCCCATGCCGATGCCATGCACCAGCACGTAGGCGACCGGCCCCTCGCCCTGCTCCTCGACGACCAGGGTGGACCCGTCGTGCGTGAACGTATACGGCGCGGCGTCGCGGGAGTCTCCGTCGGGCAGCTCGGCGGTCACCATGGGACAGACGCTATCCGGCGCGTGTGACACGCAGGTGACGGGAGGGCGACCCGGTGCCCTCAGTCGGCGGCGGGCCAGGGTCCTTCGGCGACGACCGTGGCGAGATCAGGTCCGAAGGTGAAGGATGCCGCCACCCGCCCCCCGTCGAGCACGCCCGGCAGCCAGCGCTTCGCGTCGTCCCACATGCGCGCGAACGGCACCTGGTCGACGCGGAACCAGGCCGGCACGATCTCGTCGGTCTCGACGGGCTCACCCTGCCAGACGCGGCCGACGAACACGTGCGAACGCTGCGACCACGACGGTTCGTCGGGGAAGAGGTAGTCGAGCACGCCCACCGCGGTGAGATCGGCGCCGTCGACGACGAGCCCGGTCTCCTCGTGGATCTCCCGCACCGCGCCCTCGACGAGCGTCTCGCCTTGCTCGACCTTCCCGCCGATGCCGACCAGCCGGCCGAGGCCGAGACCGGTGCGTTTGAATCCGAGCAGCACCTCGGGTCCTTCCACGCCCTCGCGCAGAAGGAACGCGACGCACACGACCGGCAGCTCCACCCTTCCGAGCGTACGGCGCCGCGGGACGCCCCGATGACGCAGCTGTGCGGCGTGGACGAGGGGCGATCTCCGAGGCTCGAGACGCGCCTCAGCCCGCGACGCCGGCGGTCGGCACGGCGGCGGCCACCGCGGAGCGTGAGCGCACGCCCAGGCGGGTGAACATCGCGGCGATGTGGTTCTCCACGGTCTTCTCGCTGAGGCCGAGGTCGTGGGCGATCTCGGCGTTGCGCCGACCGTCGGCGATGAGTCCGGCGATCTCCCGCTGGCGGGGGCTCAACGCGCTCAGATCCGTGCCGTGGCTGGAGCCGATCCGCGCGGCCAGCGAGACGCGGGAGCGGGCTCCGGTGATCTCGAGCATGTCGGAGATGTGCGCCTGGACGGTGCGCGGCGACAGGAACAGGGCCTCGGCGATCGCCCTGTTGCTGTGCCCCTCGGCCAGGAGCGCCCCGATCTGCCGCTGCCGTGCGGTGAGCATGACGATCTCGCCGGCGAGCTCCGGGTGCGTCTCCCGCAGGCGACGCCACCGTCGTGCGGCGACCAGGCGCACCGATTCCAGGCCGTACGCGTCGGCCTCCGCCGCCACCTCGGCGAGCAGGCGCGCCGCCGACGCCGGGTCGTCGTCGGCGATCGCCGCGGCGTGCACGAGCTTGCCGCGCATGACCTCGGTGTGGGCTCCCGCGCCCTCGTCGAGCCGGATGGCCGCGAGCGCGAGCGTGCGCGCGTCGTCGCGGTGTCCGTCGGAGGCCGCCACGATGCTCTCGGCGCGGGCGACGGATGCCGCGGCCACCGGGAACCGCGCGAGGTGCGCGGCCCGTGCCACCTGGCTTTTCGCGCTGGCGAGGTCTCCGCGTTCGAGGCTCGCCTCGATGAGCAGTTCGAGTCCGAACGCTTGATCCCACAGCTTCGAGCGTTCGAGGTCGGCGCCCGCGATCGCCACGAGCACCCCGGCGGCGCGCTGCAGCTGTCCGAGGGCGCGCATGCCCCAGGCCACATAGAAGCAGGCGCCGACCGAGAGGTAGTTCACGTCGCCGCGGGTACGTCGGAGCACTCCGCCCGCGAGTCGCTCGAACCCGATCCGGTCGGCCCGGCCGGCGGCGGCGAACGCGGCGATCGCCGCCACGACGGCATGGGCTCGCGCGGGCACACGGGCGCCGGCGTGCGAGATGGCATCGAGCACGCCGCGGGCCTGGTCGGTGTGCCCCTGGAACGCGAACGAGCGGGCCAGCAGTAGCTGCAGCGTCAGCGCGGCGCCGTCGACGGGGCCGTCGGGGGTGGCGGAGATCTGTCCGGGCGCCAGCCCCGTCGCCCGCAGGATCGGCGGGATCGCCGCGAACGCTCCCGCACTCATGGCGGCCTCGGCGAGCAGGTAGCAGGCGAGAAGATGACCTCGCCCGGGCGCGGCGAGCGTCGCGACGATCTCAGGCAGTCGGATGCCGCGCCGCGCCGCATGATCGGTGCCGACCATCGCATCGCACATCAGCAGGGCCGCGGCCGCGAGGCGGCGCACGTCGCCCGGAGCATCGGCGGCGGCATCCCAGGCGGCGTCGGCCTCGTCGATCGCCACCGGGAACCGGCAGGCGACTACCGCGGCGATGGCGCAGGCGACGCCCAGCAGGGCGGCATCCGCCGGTGATCCCGCATCCGAGCGCTGGCGTCGGAGCGTGTCGTGCAGGGTCCCCGCGTCGCCCGCGAATGCCGCACGCAGCACGTCGTCGACCACCGCCCACATCTGCGCGTGCGCGTCTCCTGCGGCGCTCATATCCCCTGCCGTCTCCGTCCGTCGGCGGACGGTTGCCCTCAGTACGACCTGCCGCGTTCGGCAGGATCTCACGGCTGTCGGGCGCGGTCGCCATCGACCTTCCTTCAGTATGCCTGAATACGCCGAATCCCCTATGCAACGGATTCCGTCGGACGCATAGTCTCTCGGCGCGGTCAGCGATCGGGCGGCTCGGCCCCCAAGAGCCGCTCGGTCGTCGATCGTCCTGAGGCATCATGCCCTGCGTGCATTTTGGGGGCGTCGGGACGGTGTCGCAGGTCGCCCCGGACGGTGTGTGGGACCGCCCGGGGCGTCTCCGTCTTCGCGCACGGCACAGGGCGAGCGGATCGCCGGCGGTGTCGGAGCGACGCCGTAGCGTGGAGGTCATGCGCATCCTGCACACGTCCGACTGGCACCTCGGTCGTACGTTCCACGGCACGAGCACTCTCGCCGCGGTCGAGACCGTGCTGCGGGCGATGATCGCTCAGGTGCGCGAGCATCGCGTCGACCTCGTCGTCGTCGCCGGCGACGTCTTCGACTCCGTGACCCCGGCCGCCGCGACCTACGCCCTTCTCACCGAGACGCTGCTCGACCTGCGCGATGCGGGGGCGAGTGTGATCGTGACCAGCGGCAACCACGACTCCGCCGCCCGGCTCGGGTTCCAGGCGCCGCTGCTGCGCGAGGGCATCCGAGTGCTCACCGACCCCGCGCGTCTCGCCGAGCCCGTCACCGTGCACGATGCCGAGGGGCCCGTGCACGTCTACGGCATCCCGTTCCTCGAGCCCTCGCTCGTGCGACACCTGTGGCCGGATATCCCGACGCGCACGCAGCACGACGTGCTCGGTCACGCCATGTCGCTCGTGCGCGACGATCTCGCGCAGCGCGGGGGGCGCAGCATCCTGCTCTCGCACTGCTTCGCGGCCGGCGTCGACGCCACTCCCGGCGTCGAGCGCGACATCACCCAGGGCGGCATCGACCTCGTTCCGCTGTCGGTCTTCGACGGTCCTGACTACGTCGCCCTGGGGCACATCCACGGGCGGGCGACGCTCAGCGAGCGGGTGCGCTACAGCGGCGCCCCGCTGCACTACAGCTTCGGCGAGCGCGACAAGCCGCGCGGCGCCTGGCTCGTCGACCTCGACGCGGCGGGTCTCGCCGCGGTGACCTGGCTCGATCTTCCGGTGCCCCGTCGCCTCGCCGTCGTGCGCGGTACCTTCGACGAGCTTCTCTCCGATCCGCGCTTCGACGTCGACGAAGACGCCTGGGTCAGCGCCGAATACACGGATGCCGCGCCTCAGCCCGATCCGATGCGACGGCTGCGCGAGAGATTCCCGTGGTGCGCGACCGTCGCGCACACGCCCGCCGGCGGCCGCTCGGGCGAGCGCACCGACTACGGCGCCCGCGTGCGTGCCGCCCGTGACGACGTGCAGCTGGTCGACGCCTTCCTCGCGCACGTGCGCGTCGGGGAGGGGCTGAGCGACGACGAACGAGCGGTCCTCGCCGACGCGCTGGCGGAGCGGTCGGCGACGGAGGCGGCGCGGTGAAGCTCCACAGCCTCGAGCTCGAGGGCTTCGGACCGTATCGCGAGCGCCAGCGAGTCGACTTCGACGCGTTCGACGCCGACGGTCTGTACCTCATCACCGGCCGCACCGGGGCCGGCAAGTCGAGCATCCTCGACGGCGTCTGCTTCGCGTTGTTCGGTGCGGTCCCTCGTTACGAGGCGGGTGACAAGCGCCTGCGCAGCGATCACAGCGGCCCGAACGACATCACCGAGGTCGCGCTGGAGTTCTCGGCGGCGGGCGAGCGCTGGCGCATCGTGCGGGCGCCCGACTACGAGCGGCCGAAGCAGCGCGGTGAGGGCGTCACGCTCGAGAAGGCGCGGGCCGAGCTCGCCCGGTGGGACGGCACCGGATGGCGGGGCGTGGCGGCAGGGCCGCGCGACGTGGGGGTCACGCTCGCCGAGGTGGTCGGGCTCACGCAGGCGCAGTTCCTGCAGGTGATCCTGCTCGCGCAGAACCGATTCCAGCGGTTCCTGCTCGCCCGCAACGACGAGCGGCAGGAGCTGCTGCGCACTCTCTTCGACTCCCGCAGTTACGACGATCTGACGCGCCGCCTCGACGAGCGGCGCAAGTCGGCGCGCGACGCGCTCGACCGCGGTGCCGACGCCGTCGCGCTCGTGCGCCGGCAGGCCGCCGAGCTGATCGCGCGCGAGGGGTGGGGCGGCGATCCCGTCGCTGCCGCTGCCGCTGCTGACTCCGACCTAGAGGCAGCCGATCTCGACGCCTCCGATCTCGAGGGTGCCCTCGCCCGCGCGGCGGATCGGCGTGCCGCGATCGCGCAGACGGCGGTGACGGCGGATGCCGTGGCGGTCGCGGCATCCGATGCCCTCGCCGACGCGCGCCGGATCACCGACCAGCAGACCGAGCGGGCCGCGCAACGGCGGCGAACGGCCGAGCTCGCCGCGGCGGAGCCCGCCATCGAGGCGTCGCGCACCGAGCTGGGGCGGGCGCTCGCCGCCGAGGCGCTGCGCGAAGTCGTCGAGGCGCGGGCCCGCGCGCTGCGCGCGGCCGAGCTCGCCCGTGCCGCCGCCGAGCGCGCGCGGGGGGCCTGGGGCCGTGACGATGCCGACGCCCCGGCCCGTGTCGAGGCGCTGACCGGCGACCTCGCCCGCGCCCGCGATGCGCT
>NZ_MEGA01000084.1:8819-10820 GCF_001725695.1 Microbacterium sp. SCN 71-21 | reverse complement strand
CGACATGTGTTCGTCTCGATCGGACGGGTGACGTCGATCGCCAGCGGGCAGGTGATCACGACCGGCCTGATCAACGTGCGACGCTTCCAGCCCCGCGCGGGCGAGGTGCGTGTCATGGCCGAGCTTCTGGGCAAGACCATGCACTTCGTCGACGGATCGGGTACCGCGGTCGTCGAGGACGTCGCCATCGAGCGCACACGCCTCGGGGAGTGGGAGATCGGCCAGCTGTTCCTGCGTCGCCCGAAGACGAGCGCGTCGCCGTTCGCGAAGGGCCCGACGGCGTTCGCCGACTGGAGCGACGTGCGCGAGAGCAGCACGCCCGGCCACGAGCACACCGCCGAGCATCTGGTCGCGAGCTTCTCCGACCTCAAGCCCGCCGACCTCGCCAATACGCTCCTCGACCTCCCCGAAGACCGCCTCCTCGAGGTGGCGGAGGAGCTTCCCGACGATCGTCTGGCTGACGCGCTGGAAGAGATGCCCGAAGACGAGCAGGTGCACATCCTCGAGGCCCTGGGCGACGAGCGCGCCGCCGACATCCTCGATGCGATGGAGCCCGACGACGCCGCCGACGTGCTCGCCCAGCTCCCCGAGGACCAGCGCGAGGAGCTGCTCGACCTCATGGAGCCCGACGAGGCGGAGGACGTGCGCACGCTGCTCCAGTACGGGCCCGACACGGCCGGCGGTCTGATGACGTCGGAGCCGATCGTGCTCTCGGCCGACTCGACCATCGCGAAGGCGCTCGCCCTCATCCGCCGCCACGAGCTGCACCCCGCGCTCGCGGCCGCGGTCTACATCACGCTTCCCCCGTACGAGACCCCTACCGGACGCCTGCTCGGCACTGTGCACTTCCAGCGGATGCTGCGCTACCCGCCGCATGAGCGGCTGGGCGCGATCATCGACGACACGGTCGACCCGCTGCCGGTGACGGCGACCGCCGGCGAGGTGGCTCGCCTGCTGGCGACGTACAACCTCGTCTCCCTCCCCGTCGTCGACCCGGCACGGCGCCTCCTCGGCGCCGTCAGCATCGACGACGTGCTCGACTACCTGCTGCCTCGCGACTGGCGCTCCGCCGACAGCACGGGCACGTCGACCACCCGGAGGACGCGCTGATGGCTCGCCGCGGCGGCGACGGCGCGTTCGACGCGCCTCGCGGACGCAACTCGGTGCTCGGGCGCTCCTCGCGTCCGTCGAACGACACGTTCGGCCGGTTCTCGGAGTCGTTCGCGCGGGCGATGGGCACGTCCGGGTTCCTCATCGGCATGTCCGTCGTGGTCGTGGTGTGGCTCCTGTGGAACATCTTCGTGCCGCGGGAGGCGCAGTTCGACCCGGCGGTCACGAACTTCACCCTCCTGACCCTGATCCTGTCGCTGCAGGCCTCGTACGCGGCGCCCCTCATCCTTCTCGCCCAGAACCGTCAGGACGACCGGGACCGGGTGCAGATCGAGCAGGACCGTCAGCGCGCCGAGCGCAACCTCGCCGACACCGAGTACCTCGCCCGCGAGATCGTCGCACTGCGTCTGGCGCTCACCGACCTCAGCCGCGATGTGCTCACGCGCGACTCGCTGCGCGACGAGCTGCGCGCCCTGCTCGAAGACCTCGACGCGCGGGCGACGGGTGAGGATGCCGCGGCCACCGAGGAGCGCGAGCGCAAGCGTCAGCGCGCCGAACGCCGCGAGCAGGCCGAGCGCAAGGCGGCCCGTGAGCAGCAGTGACCCGGCGGATCTGACCGGCCGGGTGCGCAGCGCGGTCGGGGCGGTCGTCGACCCGGAGCTGCGGCGTCCGCTGTCGGAGCTCGACATGATCGCCGACGTGCGCGCGGCCGACGGCGAGATCGTCGTCGCCGTGTCGCTCACGATCGTGGGCTGCCCGGCGTCGGATCGCATCGAACGGGAGGTGGCGGCGGCCGCCGCCGCGGTGGCCGACCGGCCGGTGCGGGTCGAGCTGGGCGTCATGACGCCGGCGCAGCGCGCAGCTCTCACCGAGCGCCTGCGCGCGGGGCGC
>NZ_MEGA01000084.1:0-8743 GCF_001725695.1 Microbacterium sp. SCN 71-21 | reverse complement strand
CGTTCACCGCGGACTCGCTCACCCGGGTGATCGCGGTCACGAGCGGCAAAGGCGGTGTCGGCAAGTCGACGGTCACCGCGAACCTCGCGGTCGCCCTCGCCGCCCGGGGCCTCACGGTCGGCCTCGTCGACGCCGACGTGCACGGCTTCTCGATCCCCGGCATCCTCGGACTCGTGGACGCCGAGGGGCGGATGCCGCACCCCACCCGCATCGACGACCTCATCGTGCCGCCCGTGGCCCACGGAGTGAAGACGATCTCGATCGGCATGTTCTTGCGCGAGGGCGAGGAGCGCAGCCCGGTCGCGTGGCGCGGCCCCATGCTGCATCGCACACTGCAGCAGTTCCTCACCGACGTGTGGTTCGGCGACCTCGACGTGCTGCTCATCGACATGCCGCCGGGCACCGGCGACGTCGCCATCTCGCTCGGGCAGCTGCTCCCCCACGCCGAGGTGCTGGTCGTGACCACCCCGCAGGCGGCGGCGGCAGAGGTCGCCGTGCGCAGCGGCCTGGTCGCGCGTCAGACCGGGCAGCGGGTCATCGGCGTCATCGAGAACATGGCCCCGCTGCGACTTCCCGACGGCACCGTGCTCGACCTGTTCGGCTCGGGCGGCGGGCAGGCCGCGGCATCCGCGCTCTCACAGGGAGACGGAGATGAGGTGCCGCTCGTCGCGTCGGTGCCGCTGAGTCCCGCGCTGCGTACCGGCGGCGACACCGGGTCACCGGTGACCCTCAGCGCCCCGGCCGACCCGGCGGCGGCGGAGATCCTTCGCCTCGCGGACACCCTCGCCCGGCGCCCGCGCGGTCTCGCCGGACGGTCCCTGCGCGTGGGGGTCTCGACTCAGGTCGCCTCGGAGTCGTAGGGCGGGATCTCGCCGTCGGCGAGGTCGAGGGAGGCGACCGCGATCGCGGCCGGGGCCGCGGCCCGCACCGCCGGCGCCGCGGGGGCGTCGTCGAGCAGCGCCTCACGAATGATGCGGCGGGGGTCGTACTGCCGCGGGTCGAGCTTTCGCCAGTCGACCTCGTCGAAATCGTCGCCCATCTCGTCGCGCATGCGCTCGCGGGCACCCTGGGCGTAGGCGCGAGCCCGCTTGGTGGCCTTCGCGAGCCACTCAGCCGCACGGGGCAGTCGCTCGGGTCCGAGCACGACCGCCGCGAGAACGCCGATGAGCACCAGCTTCTCGAAGGTCAGGCCCAGGAACATGGATTCAGGTTAGCGCCGCGCCTGCATGGGGAAGCTGAGGACGAGCCCTAGGCTGACGAAGAGGGAGTGAGCATGAGGGATCACAACGCTGACGCGCGGTTCATCGCCGAATCGACGATCGAGCCGGAGGCCATCGCCAAAGCGCGTGCGCATGCGTTGGAGCTGGGCGCGGAGCCGGTCGACCCCGCGCTCGGCGCGCAGATCGCCCTCCTTGCCGCCGCGTCCGCCGCGCTGAACATCGTCGAGATCGGCACCGGAGCCGGAGTGTCCGGGCTCTGGCTGCTGCACGGTGCGCCCCGCGCCATCCTCACGACCATCGACACCGAGCACGAGCACCTCGCGGCCGCCCGCCACGCGTTCGCGGACGCGGGCATCGCCCCCGCACGCTCACGGTTCATCACGGGTCGCGCGGTCGATGTGCTTCCGCGCATGAACGAGGCCTCGTACGACATCGTGCTGATCGACGCCGACCCCGAGAACGTGCTCGACTACGTGGAGCACGGGTTGCGGCTCGTGCGTCCCGGCGGCACCGTCCTGGTCGCGCGCGTGCTCGCCGGTGGCGCCGTCTCCGACCCGGTGCGCCGCGACGCGATCACCACCGCCTACCGCTCGCTCATCCAGGAGACCCAGGCCTCACCCGCGGTCATCGCCGCAGTGTCGATCGTCGGCGACGGACTGCTGCAGCTGACCACCGTTCCGTCGGCGGACTGACCCCGGACGCAGAGAACGGCCGGTCTGCACAGACCGACCGTTCTCGATGACGGATGCGTCGTCTCAGGCGGCGTTCACGACGCCACCGAGGACGTCGTAGAGCTCCTTGGCCTCGGCGTCGTTCACGGAGACGACCAGGCGTCCACCGCCTTCGAGCGGCACGCGGACGATGATGAGCCGGCCCTCCTTCACGGCCTCCATCGGACCGTCACCGGTTCTCGGCTTCATGGCTGCCATCGTGCTCCCCTTCCTGGTGGCTGACGATCCAGTCTATCGCTCCGGGTCGCCGGGCCCCGCACCGCGGGCCGTGCGGTTGTGGATGCCACACGGTCAGGGGATGCGCCAGAACGTGTTCGCGAGTCCGTAGACGTTGTAGATCCAGAGCCACTGCAGCGCGATGCAGACGAGGAGGACACCGACGCGCCACCACCACGCGCGGGCCACCGCGAGCGCACCCGCCGTGAGCGGGGCGACGGGCACGAGCAGGCGGAAGATGCTCGACTGCGGGAAGAACACGGCCAGAAGGTAGAGGAGGTAGCTCGCCGTCCACAGCCGCAGCTCCACCCCCATTCGCCGCACGTGCGGCTCGAACAGCAACAGCGTCGCGATGCCGACGAGAGCCAGGGCCAGCACGACGAAGCCGACGGCGGCCGGCCACCCCCATTGGGTCGACCAGAACGGCACGGCGACGGCGAATCCGTCGAACGGCGCGAAGTGCGGGCTCGCGTCCGCGATCCAGTTGCGGCGCCAGGAGAGCTCGGTGAGAAGGTACGCGTTCGGGTTTCCCGTGACCCACCCGGCGATGAACTGCCACGCGAAGCCGGCGACCACGCCCAGCGCTCCGAGGGAGAGGATGTGGGCGACGTCACGTCCCCGCAGCGGCTCGGCCCTGCGGTGCACCAGCCGCACGATGCCGTGCAGGCCGAGGAACAGGGCGAAGGCCAGCACTCCCGGTCGGGTTGCGGCCATGAGGATGATGAGCGGATACACCCATCCGTATCGTCGGCGCAGCACCGCCCAGAGGGCGAGGAACAGCCAGAGGAGGAACAGAGACTCGGCATAGCCGACCTGGAACAGAGCGGCGAGCGGCCCCGATGCGAAGAAGGCGACCGCCCACATCGAGGAGGTCTCGTCGAGGCGCATCCGCGTGATCGTGAAGAGCACGATCGAGGCGAGGTAGCCGGAGATCAGCGAGATCGCGACGGCCCCCGCACCCCAGCCGCCGAGCGCCGTGCCGAGGCCCTGTGCGAGGTAGGCGTAGAGCGGCATGAACGCCCACGAGTTCTCGGTCACGAGGCCGGCGGTGTTCGTCGGCAGGTGCACCGGGTAGCCGTTGAGGGCTGTGAACCAGTACCACGCGGCATCCCACCCCACGGCGAGATCGCCGATCGTCGCGTGCGCACCGAAGCGCGACGACGCCGTCGACGCGGCCGCGGCGGCGACCATGAGAAGGGTCGTGACGACACGCGCGAGCAGGTAGATGACGGCGGCGCCGGTATCCCGGCTCAGCGCCTCGAACTTGAGATTCAGCGCGCCATAGCGCGCCGGGTCGCCGGTGGCCAACGCCGTCCGGACCTCGGAGTCCTGCGCCAGGACGAAGGGCAGCGAGCGCTGCTTGTCGAGTTCGGCGGTCAGCAGCGCGACCTTGAGCGCCGCCGCGTTGCGCGCCGCCGCCGCGACTTCCGCGTAGGCCTGCTCGCGGCCGATGCCTCCCGCCGCCCACAGCGCGGCCGCCAGCAGCGCGGCGCCGATCAGGACGAAACAGGCCCATGCCCGGCCATGGCCGGGAACCCGGAAGGACGACGGCGCGGGGCGGGCGTCCGGGGTGGGCAAGGAAATGGGGGGCATGGCCATGGACAGGAAAGTGATGTGCGAATTTTCACACACTATTTTTCAGCATGAGCGAAAAACCGCACAAGCAACCGGACAAGCCGCTTTTCTGGAAATGAATTCTCTATATGAATCAACAAGTTACGAATTCGTTACCGCTGCCGCAAAGCGGGCATGCCGATTGCAAAAGGGGCGTCAACGATGCTCTCGCGAGATCGGCAACCGTTGAAAACGAGGCCTCGCCTCCGCCACGTCGCGGCAGGCAACCAGCCACTGGAAGGGGACATCCCGATGATCGACATACCCGGCACGGCGCAGGCGCCCGTGCGCAAGAAGAAGTTCTACCAGATCCTGTACGTGCAGGTGCTGTTCGCCATCACGGTCGGCATCCTGCTCGGCCACTTCCATCCCCAGATCGGGGAATCGATGAAACCCCTGGGCGATGCCTTCATCAAGCTGGTGAAGATGATCATCGCGCCGGTCATCTTCCTGACGGTCACGACCGGCATCGCCGGCATGCGGGACCTGCAAAAAGTGGGTCGCGTCGTGGGCAAGGCCATGATCTATTTCCTGACCTTTTCCACGCTGGCTCTCATCATCGGCATGATCGTGGCCAACGTCGTGCATCCGGGCACCGGCCTGCACATCGACCCCGCCACGCTGGACGCGAAGGCCGTAGCCTCGTACTCGGCCAAGGCCCATGACCAGACCCTGGTCGGTTTCCTGATGAACATCATCCCGGACACGGTGGTCAGCGCCTTCGCCAGCGGCGACATCCTCCAGGTGCTGTTCTTCTCCGTGCTGTTCGGCATCTCGCTGGGCGCCGTGGGCGACAAGGGCGCGCCGGTCCTGAATTTCCTGCAATCCATCTCGTCGGCCTTCTTCAGGCTGGTCGCCATCCTGATGAAGGCCGCGCCCATCGGCGCCTTCGGGGCCATGGCGTTCACCATCGGCAAGTACGGCATCGGCTCCATCGCCAACCTGGCGCTGCTGGTCGGCACCTTCTACCTGACCTCGCTGCTGTTCGTGCTCGTCGTGCTGGGCGCCGTGGCCCGCTACAACGGCTTTTCCATCCTGAAGCTGATCCGCTACATCCGCGAGGAACTGCTGCTGGTGCTGGGCACCAGTTCGTCCGAGGCGGCCCTGCCCACGCTCATGGAGAAGATGGAACGCGCCGGCTGCTCCAAGCCCGTGGTCGGCCTGGTCATTCCCACCGGCTATTCCTTCAACCTGGACGGCACCAACATCTACATGACCCTGGCGGCCCTGTTCATCGCCCAGGCCACCGACATCCACCTGTCGCTGGTGGACCAGATCCTGCTGCTGCTCGTCGCGATGCTCAGCTCCAAGGGCGCGGCGGGCATCACCGGCGCGGGCTTCATCACCCTGGCCGCGACACTGTCGGTCGTGCCCTCGGTGCCGGTGGCCGGCATGGCGCTGATCCTGGGCATCGACCGCTTCATGTCCGAATGCCGCGCGCTGACCAACCTGGTGGGCAACGCGGTGGCCAGCGTCGTCGTGGCCCGCTGGGAAGGCGAGTTGGACAAAGACCGCCTGGACCAGGCCCTGAGCGCAGCGGGCGCCCAGCGGATCGAAGCGGACCTGGAAGGCGGCGAGGCGCTGGTTCCCGCGCACCGCTGATCGATCCCGTCATGCGGCCGGACTGGCCGCGCAAACAAAAAGGCATGCGTCCGCATGCCTTTTTGTTTGCTCTCGGAATCCATCAATTAATTAATAATTTAAACTATAAATTAAATCAACATTCAAGTTTTTATAGGGTTTTCACCTGATTCAGGATTCATTTTTATTTAACTATATTAAATAAATGACGATGAATCGTCATCCACCGCGCCCACCAAGAAGACAACCGAGATCCCGCGCGGCCGTCCACGAGGAGACAAGCATGAAGAGACGCTATCTGGCCAGCGGTATGCTCGCCGCGCTGGGAACGCTGCACGGCTGCGGCGGTTCCGACGACGCGGGGCCGTCCGTTCCAGGCCCCTCCGATCCCCCCCGCCTTGCCTGCGCCGACATCACGGCGGCCGCGCTGGGGATCCCCCGGCTCGAACTGGCCGCCCCTGAAACCGTCGCCGCCGCCTCCGCGGGCAACCCGGCGCAGTCCGTTCCCGCCCACTGCCGGCTGCAAGGCCGGCTGAACCTGCGCAACAGCGACGTCGACGGCAAGGCCTACGCCATCGGATTCGAGCTGCGCATGCCGGACACCTGGAACGGCCGCTTCTTCTTCCAGGGCGGCGGCGGCACGGATGGTGCGGTCAACCCCGCCCTGGGCACCCTGACGGGAGCGGGCGCCTCCACCAACGCGCTGTCCATGGGATTCGCCGTCGCCAGCACCGACGGCGGCCATACCAGCGAAAGCGAACCCATCGTCGGCGGCTCGCTGTTCGGCCTCGATCCCCAGGCCCGCGTGGACTACGGCTACAACGCGGTCGGCACCGTCACTCCGACCGCCAAGGCCATCCTCCAACGCTTCTACGGCCGCGGCGCCGACCATTCCTATTTCGTCG
This sequence comes from Microbacterium sp. SCN 71-21, assembly GCF_001725695.1. Taxonomy (NCBI): domain Bacteria; kingdom Bacillati; phylum Actinomycetota; class Actinomycetes; order Micrococcales; family Microbacteriaceae; genus Microbacterium; species Microbacterium sp. SCN 71-21. The sequence continues at coordinate 2,476 of NZ_MEGA01000084.1, read as the reverse complement.
GCTGCTCGAACGGCGGCAGGCAGGCCATGGTGGCCGCCTCGCGCTTCGCCGACCAGTTCGACGGCATCGTCGCCGGCAACCCGGGCTTCAACCTGCCCCAGGCCGCCGTGCAGCACGCCTGGGACAACCAGGCCTTCGCCGCCGTCGCGCCGCGCACGGGCGGGGACCGGCCCATCATCAGCCAGGCATTCTCGTCCCAGGACATGCAATTGGTGGCCGACCGGACGGTGGCCGCCTGCGATGCGCTGGACGGCGCGGCCGACGGCATGATCGACGACCCCGTGGCCTGCAAGGCCGCCTTCAAGCCCGAAGACCTGGCCTGCCCCGGCGCCAAGGCCGATACCTGCCTGAGCGCGCCACAAGTGGATGCGCTGAAGAAAGTCTTCGGCGGCCCCAGGAACAGCAAGGGCGAGGCCCTATACGCCGACTGGCCCTACGATGCCGGCGTGGCGACCATGGGCTGGCGCTTCTGGAAACTGGGCACCTCGACCACCGAGGTCCCCAATTCCCTGATCGCGACCCTGGGCGACGAGATCCCGATCACCGGCGGGATGGCCTGTGACGGGACCGCATTTGAGAAGACCCTCGTCGCGGCCGGGGCGCCGCCGCGATCCAACGTCGTCGCCGCCCTCGGTTTCTACGGCGCGGACTTCCACATGGGCTTCGGAATCAGCGCCGGTTGGCAGGTCTTCGGGCCTCGCCGCAGAGTGACGCGATCCTCCGGCAACCGGGTCTACGACGTCGACGGCATCCCGATGCTAGACCTCTACCGGCGTTATCTGGGCGAGGAAGAATTCGCCGGCCTGCCGACCACGGGGCTGCGCTTCCCGCTCCAGATCCATCACCCGGAAGCACCCGACGAGACCGTGGTGCGAGCCGTCCTCGGCGTCGATCACGCCGACGGCAGCATGTATTTCGGCGGCGACATCCCGGTCGGGGCAGTCGTTCAGCTGATGCGCGGCACCTTCGGGCGGCTCACCGAAGCGGCCGCCGACGCGGCTCGGCAGGTCGAGGACGTCGTCGATCCCGCCGCGCCGAACGCCGCCGCCGCGATCCTGGTGAGCTGTATAGGGCGACGCATCCTGATGGGCTCGACGATCGAGGACGAGGTCGTCGCGGTCGCCGAGCGCCTGAACGACCCGATGCCGCGCATCGGGTTCTATTCTCTGGGCGAGATCTCGCCCTACCCGGAGACCCGCCGCGCGGCTCTCCACAATGAGACGATGACCATCGTCACCTTTTCCGAACGGGCGGTATCGAGCCATGCGTGAGCTCTTCACCAGACAACTCGCCAAAGCGCGTCGCTCCGACGGCGCAATCGATCTCGCGGTGCTCGGCGACCTGGTTCGCGCCACCTACGACGAGGCGGAGGCGGACCGTCGGCGGACGGATCGAGCGATCTCCCAGATGGTCGAGGAGGTGGACCGGCTGCACGCTCAGCTGCGCGACGCCTTCGACGTCGTGCCGGAGGGCCTGGTCCTCTTCGACGAAGAGGATCGCTTCGTCCTCTGGAACAAGCGATACGCCGAGCTCTACCCGGAACTCGGCGATCATCTCGCCGTCGGCGTCTGCTACGCCGATGCCCTCCGCCACGTCGTCGAGACCCACGGTTACGAGGAAGCCGTCGGGCGCGAGGAGGAATGGCTCCGCGAACGTCTCGAGCGCCACGCCAGACCCTCGAATGTCGAGGAGCAACGTCTCCACGACGGTCGCTGGCTGCGGATCGAAGAATGTCGCACCAGCGACGGCGGCAGCGTCGGCATCCGCGTCGACATCACCGAGCTCAAACGGCGCGAGGCCTCCTTCCGCCTTCTCTACGAGAACAATCCCGTCCCGATGTTCGTCTACGACGCCGAGACCCTGCGGATCGTCTCGGTGAACGACCGGGCGGTCGCGCATTACGGCTACGACCGCGCGGCGTTCCTGGCGCTGACGATCCTCGACATTCGGCCGAAGGAGGACATCGAGGCGACGCTCGAGGCCGTCGCCGCGACACTCCACGACGGGCGCATGACCCGCCTCTGGCGCCACCGCAAGGCCGACGGGAGCCTCATCGACGTCGACATCTTCGCCCAGCCCCTGACACACGATGGTCGGCGTGCCGTTCTGGTCGCGGTCATCGACGTGACCGAGCGCAAGAAGGCAGTCGAAGATCTCCAGAAGACGCAGGAGTTTCTCGATACGATCGTCGAGAACATTCCGGTGACGCTCTTCGTCAAGGAGCCGAGGGAACACCGCTATATTCTGTTGAATCGCGTCGGCGAACTGCTCTTCGGCCGACCGAGGGATCAGGTCGTCGGCAAGACGGCGGACGATCTGTTCGCCGAGGACGAAGCCGCGATCTCGCTCGCGCAAGAGGTGGAACTCCTGAACGGTGACCGCCAGCAGATCACCAGTCACGAGATCATCGAAACGGCTCATGGCGGACGGCGGATGTTGTCGGTCAATCGGATGGCCATCTTCGACGAGAGCGGAC
>NZ_MEGA01000083.1:0-22710 GCF_001725695.1 Microbacterium sp. SCN 71-21 | reverse complement strand
GCGGCGGCGTACTCGGGCGCCTCGTTCGGGTGCAGGGCGACGGCGGCGAGCACCCGGCGGTCCTGCTCAGCAGCCCACGCGCACCACTGCGACGACTCGATGTCGCCGCCCACCTGCACGACGCCGGCGATGCCGACGGCCTCGGCCCGGTCGAGCTGCTCGCCGAGCGTCAGCGGGGAGTCGCCGTCGGCGATCTCGAGGTGCGTGTGGTTGTCGTAGACGGCGACGGCGAGGGGTTCCGGCGCGTCGGGATAGCGCAGGTCCTTGCGCCCGTCGGCCGTGCGCTCGCGCACGTACTGGCTGGGATCGCTCGGAACCTGCGCGTTCACGCGGTCTCGACCCGCGGGAAGAGAGGAGACAGCCCGTTGACAGATGTGCCGGGACGAAGGATGCCCCAGCTCCCCGCCGCCCGCAGCGGCTGGTCGACCAGGCGCCCCAGGCTCTCCGCGGCGCCGAGTGCGATCCAGAGCTTCTCTGTCGCGATCGGGGTGACCGGGCTCAGCAGCACGGCGAGGGCCCGCAGCCCCTCGGCCGCCGTGTAGAGCACGGTGCCGAGCCGCTCGCGGTCGCCGTCCTCCTTGGCGAGCACCCAGGGCTCGTTCTCGGTGATGTAGCCGTTGAGGGCGTCGACGATGGTCCAGATGGCGGCGATCGCCTCATCGATGCGGAACCGCTCGATGGCCGCATCGGCGTTCGCCGCGGCATCCGCCACGATCTTCTGGATCGCGAGATCGCCCTCCGCATACGCGGCCGGCGGCGGCACGATGCCCTCGACGTAGCGCTCGATCATCGCGATCGTGCGGGAGGCGAGGTTGCCGAAACCGTTGGCGAGCTCGGCCTGGTAGCGGGCGGAGAGGTCCTCCCACGAGAACGAGCCGTCCTGGCCGAACGCGATCGCCGACAGGAAGTAGAAGCGGTACGCGTCGGAGCCGAACGTGTCGGTGATCTCGGTCGGCGCGATGCCGGTGAGCTTCGACTTCGACATCTTCTCGCCGCCGACGAGCAGCCAGCCGTGCGCGAACACGCCGCGCGGAACCTCGAGACCCGCCGCGAGCAGCATCGCCGGCCAGATGACCGCGTGGAAGCGCAGGATGTCCTTGCCGACCACGTGGAACGCCGGCCACCGGCGCTCGAACTGGGTCTCGTCGGCGCCGTAGCCGACGGCGGTCGCGTAGTTCAGCAGCGCGTCGACCCACACGTAGATGACGTGCGTGTCGTCCCACGGCACCTTGATGCCCCAGTCGAACGCGGAACGCGAGATCGACAGGTCCTTCAGGCCCGAGCGCACGAAGGAGATGACCTCGTTGCGCGCCGACTCGGGACGGATGAAGTCGGGGTTGTCCTTGTAGAGCTTCAGCAGGGGCTCGGTGAACTCGCTGAGCTTGAAAAAGTAGTTCTTCTCCTGCAGCAGCTCGAGCGGCTTCGAGTGGATCGCGCAGACCTTCAGACCCTCGAACGGGCCGGTGCCGTCGACGATCTCGCTCTCGGGCTTGAACTCCTCGCAGCCCACGCAGTACAGCGCCTCGTACTCGCCGGCGTAGATGTAGCCGCGGTCGTAGATCGCCTGCACGAAACGCTTGACGCCCTCCTCATGCCGCTCCTGGGTGGTGCGGATGAAGTCGTCGTTCGAGACGTCCAGGGTCGTCAGCAGCGGGAACCACGCCTCGCCGACCAGCTTGTCGACCCACTCCTGCGGGGTGACGCCGTTGGCGGCCGCGGCGCGCAGCATCTTCTGCCCGTGCTCGTCGGTGCCCGTCAGCATCCAGGTGTCATCGCCCGCCTGGCGGTGCCAGCGGGCAAGGGTGTCCACCGCGACGGTCGTGTACCCGTGGCCGATGTGCGGCACATCGCTCGGGTAATAGATCGGCGTCGTGATGTAGAAGGAGGAACCGGACGTCACCCATAGATTCTAGAAGGGCCGGATGCCCCTCCTCGCCGTTGTGACGGCCTCTTCAGCCGCGGCGCGCGAGGGCCGCTTGGTACAGGTCGCGGGAGGCGAGTCCCGTCTCGGCGGCGACGGCGGTCGCGGCATCCTTCAATCGGGTTCCCGCCCGGTCGAGCTCGATCACCCGCGCGACGGCGTCGTCGAGGGAGACGGAGACCGGCTCCGCACCCGCGACCACCACGACGCACTCCCCGCGCACGCCCGCCTCCGCCCAGGCGGAGAGCTCGGCGAGGCCGCCGCGTACGACCTCCTCGTGCAGCTTCGTGAGCTCGCGGCACACGGCCGCGCGGCGATCTCCGCCGAACGCCGCGCCCATGTCGGCGAGCGTCGCAGCCAGGCGGGTCGGCGCCTCGAAGAACACCATCGTGCGGCGCTCGCCGGCGAGCGCGCCGAACGCCGACGCCCGCTCCCCGCTCTTTCGCGGCACGAAGCCTTCGAAGGTGAACCGATCGGTCGGGAGGCCGGCGAGCGCGAGGGCGGTGACGACGGCGGACGGACCGGGGATGACGGTGATCTCGACGCCCTGTGCGACGGCCTCGGCGACCACGGCGTAGCCCGGGTCGCTCACGGTCGGCATACCCGCGTCGCTGAGCAGCACGACCTCGCGCGTCGCGGCGAGCGCCGCGACCTCGGCGGCCTTCTGCTTCTCGTTGTGGTCGTGCACCGCGATCAGCCGCGGGCGGTTCTCGATGCCGAGGCCGGCGAGCAGGCGCTGGGCGGTGCGGGTGTCCTCGGCGCAGATGACCTCGGCGGCCTCGAGCACTTCTCGCAGCCGCGTCGACGCGTCGCCGAGGTTGCCGATCGGAGTCGCCGCGAGCTTCAACACCGCCCCAGCATAGGCTGGTGCCCGTGAGCCGCACCGCGCCGCCCCTCCTCGAGAACGCACCCCTCTCCCGCTACGACCGGTGGGCGATGCGCGTGCGGGCCGATGCCGCCCTGCAGCGTCGGATCTCGTGGCTGGCGCCGCTGCTGGTGACCCTCCTCGCGGCCGTGCTGCGCTTCTGGAACCTGCAGAACCCGCACGCGATCGTCTTCGACGAGACCTACTACGTCAAGGACGCATGGAGCCAGTGGAACCTGGGCTACCCCGCCAACTGGCCCGCCAACGCGAACGGCGCGTTCGAGCAGGGCGTGACCGACGACTACGAGACGTCCGGCAGCTTCGTCGTGCATCCTCCGCTCGGCAAGTGGATCATCGGACTCGGCATGTGGATCTTCGGCCCGGCGTCGTCGTTCGGCTGGCGATTCTCGGTCGCGCTGCTCGGCACGGCCACCGTGCTGCTGGTCTACCTCGTCACGAAGGCGCTCACCCGGTCGGTGGCCGCGGCCACGATCGCGTCGCTGCTGATGGCGATCGACGGGCTCGCGATCGTGATGAGCCGGGTGGCGCTCCTCGACGGCATCCTCACGTTCTTCGTGATCCTCGCGTTCTGGTTCGTCCTCCTCGACCGCGCGTGGTGCGATCGCCGGTTGGGCGCCCGGGACCCCGACCGGCCGAGCGCGTGGGGCCGGCTGCTGTGGAACCGCCCGTGGCTGCTCGCGGCCGGTGCCGCAGCGGGCGCGGCGACGGCCGTGAAGTGGTCGGGGCTGTACGTCATCGCCGCGCTCGGTGTCTACGTGGTCATCTCCGACGCCGTCGCCCGGTGGCGTCTCGGCATCCGGATGTGGCACCTGGACGCCGTGCGGCAGGGGCTCTGGTCTGCGGTGCTGATGCTGCCTGTCGCCCTCGTCGTCTACGTCGTCTCGTGGACGGGGTGGCTCGTGACCGCCGGCGGCTACGACCGGCAGTACTCGGGCGCGCCGCCTGCGGGGCTCGCCGCCCTCCTGCCGCAGCCGCTGCAGAACCTGTGGGTCTACCACGGCGCGATGTACGGCTTCAACGTGAACCTGCACACCCCGCACAGCTATCAGAGCCCGGCCTGGGAGTGGCCGCTGCTCATCCGCCCCACCTCGATGTACTGGGAGCAGGGGGCGAACGGCGTGCAGGCGATCTCGAGCATCCCGAACCCGCTCATCTGGTGGGCGGGAATCGCCGCCGCGATCTATCTGCTGGTGCGGTTCGTTCGGAGACCGGATGCGGCGGCGGGCTTCGTGCTCGTCGGGATCATCGCGACGTATGTGCCGTGGCTGCTCTACCCCGACCGCACGATCTTCCAGTTCTACACGATCGTGATGCTGCCCTTCCTCGTCATCGCGGTCGCCCTGGCCGCGCGCGACATCGCGGGCGGTCCGGATGCCTCTCCCGCCCGGCGACGCTCGGGGCAGGGCGTGGTCCTCGTCTTCCTCGGGGTCGCCGTCGTGCTGTCGGCCTTCTGGTACCCGGTGTGGACGGCCATGCCGGTGCCCTACGACTTCTGGCGCCTGCACAACTGGATGCAGAGCTGGATCTGACCCGGCACGGATGAACCCGCGGGGCTCGACGCGGGTGGATCGGATGTCGCGGCGCGACCGTCAGGCGACGGCGCCGTCGGCCGCGTCGTCTTCGCGGAGCGAGAGCACCTCGTCGGCACCGTTCTCCACGGCGACGGGGATGGCGACTGGGCGCCCGCCCGTGAACGCGTCGTGCTCGCGCGCCAGAACGGCCTCGATCTCGGTGCGGGACCTCGCCGGGTGGCGGGCGAGGAGTCGATCGACGCTGCCCGCGTAGGAGGTGAGCTCGTAACCGTCCACGACGAACGGCAGCTCGGAATCGGGGGTCACGCTGTCATCCTCCCAGCCCGCCTGTCGCGGGTCGAATGTCCGTCGGGTAGGAAACTGGATTGGCTACACGCCTCGTGAACGACCCGCGGGCCGCGTTCTCAGCGTCGGGCGCCCGCGTGGGCTCCCGGCTGCACCTGATCGACCGCCGCCTGCAGGCGGGCGAGCGTGTCGAGCACCACGAGGGTGTCGTCGGGGCTGAGGTCGATGACCGCGTCGAGCATGCGGTCGTGCATGTCACCGAGGGTGCGACGCACCTCGTCGTCGCTCTCCGCGGTCGGCACGACGTAGATGCTGCGGCGATCACTCTCATGGCGTTCCCGCCGCACATGGTTCGAGCGCTCGAGTCGGTCGATGATCGCGGTGACCGCGGCGGTCGAAGTGCCGAGGTAGCGGGACAGCTCACCGGGCGAGACCGAACGGCCCTCCTGCTGGGCCTTGAGCAGGTAGCGCAGCACGAGCAGGTCGTTCTCGCCCATCGACATCGCGTCGCGCGTGCGACGACGCATGGCGACCTCGGCGGCGCGGTAGAGACGGAACGCCTGCAGCAGGTGGACGGCTCGCGCGCGACGCGCGTCCTCCGTGTCGGCGTACCAGTACCCGCTGTCGTCGAACTCGCTGGAGGGCATGCTCCGATGATAGAGGCGAGGGATGCGTCTCACCCGGCGACGCGCATCTCGCGTGGCGCGTCGTCGTGCGGCGCGAGCTGGTTCATGGTGCGCAGGTGCTTGCGCTCGAGGTATGACGCCGCCTCGGCCTCCGGCATCACCGTCAGAGTGCCGGTCGAGTCCTCGCTCTCGCCCATCGCCTGGATCCAGAGCCGGTTGAGGGAGGGCATCCTGCTGCCGGCCGCGATGAACTGCAGCGGGATGGCCGGCGACACCCAGAGATTGCGCCGAGATCCGAGGCCGGGTTCATCCACCGGCATGCTCACCATGAACGATTCCCCACGTCTCAGACGGGTGGCGACGGCGAGTCGCAGGTGCTCGAGGGTGCGGTCGTCGACCTGGATGCCGCCCCCGTTGCCGTAGAACATGGTGCCCATGAGTCATCCTTTCGTTCGCTGGCTGAGTATCTCACTAGATTAGCTAAATCAGCAAACCATCGCGGGTAGACTGCTCCGCGAGGAGGCGGCGACGTGAGCGCGTACACGACGGACCCCGAGCGACTGCTGCGCTCGCTCGCGGGTATGCAGCGCGCACTCGGCGACGCGGAGCGCGACGTGCGGCGGCGCCTCGGGCTCGGCGGCCGCGACCTCGATCTCGTGCGGCTGCTGCTCGACGCGGAGGAGGTGCGGCACGCTGTCACCCCGAGCGAGGTGGCCCGCACCCTCGACGCATCGAGCGCGGCAGCGACGGCCATCATCGACCGGCTCGAGAACACCGGGCTGCTCCGCCGCGCGGCGCATCCGAGCGACCGGCGCAGCATCGTGCTGGAACCCACCATTCCCGCCGACTCTCCCGTGCGAAAGGTGTTGCGCGCCGCGCACGAGCACCAGCTCGAGGCCGCGGCCAGCCTCTCGGACGTCGAGCGCGACGCCCTCGCCCGCGCACTCGACGGCTTCGTCGCTGCACTGAACGAAGGCGTGGTCGACGACGACGACCCCGCCGGCGGCGGGCGTCCCCGCCGGTAGGATGTGACGGCCATGCCCCCCGCGCAGCCCGTCATCGTCTACCCGGCCGAGCTGCCCGTCAGCGCCGCGCGGGACGAGATCGCAACAGCGATCCGCGACCACCAGGTCGTCATCGTCGCGGGCGCGACCGGTTCCGGCAAGACCACCCAGCTGCCGAAGATCTGCCTCGAGCTCGGCCGCGAGAGCATCGCCCACACGCAGCCCCGCCGGCTCGCGGCGCGGACGATCGCCGAACGCATCGCGCAGGAGCTGCGGGTCGAGGTCGGCGGTCTCGTCGGATACAAGGTGCGCTTCACCGACCAGGTGACCGATGACACCCGCATCGCGCTCGTCACCGACGGCATCCTGCTCAACGAGATCCACCGCGACCGGCTGCTGCGCCGCTACGACACGATCATCATCGACGAGGCGCACGAGCGCTCGCTCAACATCGACTTCCTGCTCGGCTACCTGCGGCGCATCCTCCCGCAGCGTCCCGACCTGAAGGTCATCGTGACGTCGGCGACGATCGACCCCGAGAGCTTCGCGCGTCATTTCTCGGATGCCACGGGCTCCCCCGCGCCCGTCATCGAGGTGTCCGGCCGCACCTACCCGGTCGAGGTGCGGTACCGCCCTCTCGTCGCGGAACTCCCCGACGATGCGGACGATGCCGACGACGAGGATGCGGCCTCTCCCCCCGGCGACGCCGACGAGGTGTCCGCGATCGTGGCGGCACTGCGCGAGCTCGATGCCGAGCCCCGCGGCGACGTGCTCGTGTTCCTCCCCGGCGAGGCGGAGATCCGCGATGCGGCCGATGCCGTGCGCGCCGCCTTCGCGAGCGACCGCTCGCCGACCGAGGTGCTGCCGCTGTACGGGCGTCTGTCGGCGGCGGAGCAGCACCGGGTGTTCGAGCCGTCGACCGTCGCAGGACTCCGACGCCGCGTCATCCTCTCGACCAACGTCGCCGAGACGAGCCTCACCGTTCCGGGCATCCGCTACGTCGTCGACACCGGCACCGCCCGCATCTCGCGCTACAGCGCCCGCTCGAAGGTGCAGCGGCTGCCGATCGAGGCGATCTCGCAGGCGTCGGCGCAGCAGCGCTCGGGCCGCGCGGGCCGCACGGCGCCGGGCGTCGCCATCCGGCTCTACGCGGAGGCCGACTTCGACCGTCGGCCCGAGTTCACCGAACCCGAGGTGCTGCGCACCTCGCTCGCGTCGGTCGTGCTGCAGATGCTGGCGCTCGGCTTCGGCGACATCGCCGAGTTCCCGTTCCTCACCCCGCCGGACTCCCGCGGGGTCACGGCGGCGGTCGACCTGCTCGTCGAGCTCGGTGCCGTGACCCGGTCCCGCGACGGCATCCGTCTCACGAAGGTCGGCACCCGGCTCTCCCGCCTCCCGATCGACCCGCGCTTCGCCCGCATGCTCATCGAGGCGGAGCGCACCGGCGTCGTCGCCGACGTGCTGCCGATCGTCGCGGGCCTGTCGATCCAGGATGTCCGCGAACGCCCCGAGGAGCGCCGCGAGGAGGCAGACCGGCAGCACGCCCGCTTCACCGACCCGACGAGCGACTTCCTCACGCTCCTGAACCTCTGGCGCCACCTGCGGGCCCAGCAGTCCGCGCTCGGCTCGAGCGCGTTCCGCCGCGCGTGCCGGGCCGAGTTCCTGAACTACGTGCGGGTGCGCGAGTGGTTCGACGTGCACCGGCAGCTGAGCGCGCAGATCGGCCGGATGCCGCGGCCGACCCGGTGGCTGTGCACAAGGCCATCCTCGCGGGGCTCCTGTCCCACATCGGCATCCGCGACGACCGGCTCGCCGGCACCGCGCCGCCGAAGGGACGCCGCCCGGCGGCCGAGTACCGCGGGGCGCGGGGGGCGCGCTTCGCGATCTTCCCCGGCTCGGGCGTGAGGGCCAAGGCTCCCGACGCGGTCATGGCGGCAGAGCTGGTCGAGACGAGCAGGCTGTACGCCCGCACGGCCGCGGCGATCGATCCCGCCTGGGCGGAGGCCCTCGCGGGCGACCTCGCGAAACGTCAGCTCAGCGACCCGCACTGGTCGAAGGACGCCGGCGCCGCCGTCGCAGCCGAGAAGGTGACGCTGTTCGGGGTCGAGATCATCCCGCGCCGCCGGGTGCAGCTGGCCCGGTTCGATCGGGACCTCGCCCGGGAGCTCTTCGTGCGGCACGCGCTCGTCGAGGAGGACTGGGACCCGACACGCCTGGGCAAGACGCTCACCGCCTTCGCTCGACGCAACCTCGACCTGCGACGCCGACTCGAGAAGGTCGAAGAGCGCGAGCGTCGACGCGACATCCTCGCCGGCGACGAGGCGGTGTTCGCGTTCTACGACGCCCGCATCCCGCGCGACGTGTTCGACCTGCGCTCGTTCGAGACGTGGTGGAAGGATGCCGCGTCCCGCACGCCGCACCTGCTCGACCTGCGCGAGGACGACCTGCTCGACGGGTCGGGCACGGCCGCCGCCGGCGACTTCCCCGCGCGGTGGACGCAGGGCGACCAGGTGCTGCAGCTCGCCTACCGCTTCGAGCCGGGGGCTCCCGACGACGGCGTGACGGCGATCGTGCCGCTCGCCCTGCTCGCCTCGCTCCAGCCCGCGGGCTTCGACTGGCAGGTGCCCGGGATGCGCGACGAGCTGATCGCGGCCCTCATCCGTGCCCTCCCCAAGGTCATCCGCCGCCACGTCGTGCCGGCCGCCGACTTCGCCGCGCGGTTCGCCGAGGAGATCGCCGCCGACGCCCCCGAACACCACGACGGACTCCCGGCGCGCTCCCTCGCCGAGGCGCTCGCCGACCGCATCCGACGCGTCGCCAGCCAGCCGGTGTCGGGCGCCGACTTCGAGCTCGACCGCGTGCCCGCCCACCTCGCCGTGTCGTTCCGCGTCGTCGACGATCGCGGCCGCGCGGTCGGCAGCGGACGCGACCTCGCCGACCTGCAGTCCCGCCTCGCCGACCGCGCGCGCTCCTCGGTCGCGCGATCCCTCGCGCGCGGGCCGCAGGCCGCGGCATCCGCACCCGTTCCCGGACCCCGCCAGACGGGGCCCGTCGCGGGCGGCTTCGTCGAACGCGCCGGTCTCACCGACTTCGACCTCGACGTCCTGCCCGAGCTCGTCGACAGCCGGGTCGCCGGTGGCACGGTGCGCGGCTACCCCGCGCTCGTCGATGAGGGCGAGAGCGTGGCGCTGCGCATCCAGGCGACCGCGGAGGCCGCCGCCCGCGCCACGCGTGACGGTGTGCGGCGCCTGCTGCTGCTCGCCGTGCCTTCCCCCGCCGCCTACGTGCTCGAGCACCTCACCGCCACCGAGAAGCTCGCCCTTGCCGCATCGCCCTACCCGAGCGCCCGGGCGCTCGTCGAGGATGCCCGCGGCGCCGTCGCCGACGCCGTGATCGCGCGGCACCCCGGCGGCATCCGCACCCGCGAGGCCTTCACCGCCGCGCGCGACGCGTTCTCGTCCGAGGTGACCGATGCGCTGTTCGCCGCCGTCTCGCTCACCGCGCGCATCCTGGTGCTCGCGCGCGACGTGGAGCGGGCGCTCAAGGCGCAGACGTCGATCACCCTCATCGCCCCGCTCGCCGATGTGCGCGGCCAGCTGGCCGGCCTCGTGCACCCCGGGTTCGTCTCGGCGACCGGCCTCGACCGTCTCGCCCATCTCCCCCGCTACCTCCAGGGGTCTCTCGACCGCCTCGCCGCCCTCGGCGACAATCCCGGCCGCGACCGGCAGCGCCAGACCGAGTTCGAGCGCGCGGCAACCGCATACGCCGAGGCGGGCGGGACGCTACCGCTGCCGCCCGGTGCGCCGGCCCCGCTCGTGCGGGCGCGGTGGCTGCTCGAGGAGCTGCGGGTGAGCCTGTTCGCCCAGCGCCTCGGCACGGCCGAGTCGGTCTCTCTCCCGCGCATCGTCAAAGCCCTCGCCGGCGACTCCTGACACGCACGGACACACGACGGTGCGGCACAAAGATCGAGCCGCGACAATGAGCGCATGACGCTCCCCGAACGCTCGCTCGCGACGGCCCAGGTGCAGGCGGGCTACGACCCGCGCACCGAGGTGCACACCGCCGTGCCGCCGATCTACCAGTCCGCCGCGTTCGCGTTCTCCTCGCTCGCCGAAGCGCGTGACCTGTTTGCACTGCGCAAGAACGGCGACATCTACTCGCGCGCTGCAAACCCCACCGTGCTCGTGCTCGAGGAGCGCATCGCAGCTCTCGAGGGCGGCATCGCTGCCGCAGGCGTCGCCTCGGGACAGGCCGCGGTCGCTCTCTCCCTCCTCGCCCTCGTGCACCAGGGACAGCACATCGTCGCCGCCAGCCAGCTCTACGGCGGCACCGTCGACCTGCTGCACGACACGTTCCCCGACTGGGGCATCGAGGTGACGTTCGTCGACCAGGACGACATCGACGCCTGGCGCGCGGCCATCCGTCCGACGACGCGCGTGCTGTTCGCGGAGTCGGTCGCGAACCCCCTCGCCCAGGTGCTGCGGGTGAGCGAGGTCGCCGAGGTCGCCCACGCGGCGGGGCTTCCGCTCGTGATCGACAACACCGTGGCGACCCCGGCCCTGCAGCGCCCGAAGGAATTCGGCGCCGACATCGTCGTGCACTCGGCGACGAAGTTCCTCGGCGGTCACGGCTCGACCCTCGGCGGCGTGATCGTCGACCTCGGCACGTTCGACTTCACGGCGCACCCCGAGCGCTGGCCGCAGCTGACCGCGCCCTACGCGGGCACCGGCGGCGACAGCCTCGTCGAACGGTTCGGCGAGCGGGGGTCGCCTTTCATCGCACTGATCAAGACGAAGTACGTGCACGACCTCGGTCCGACGCTGTCGGCGACGAGCGCCTTCCAGCTGCTGCAGGGCGTCGAGACCCTCGACCTGAGGCTCGGCCGGCACAGCGAGAGCGCCGAGAAGGTCGCGTTCGCCCTCGCCGACCACCCACGCATCGCGAAGGTGCACCATCCATCGCTCCCCGACAGCCCGTGGCACGCGGCGGCCCTCGCGTACCTTCCGCGGGGTGCGGCATCCGTGTTCTCCGTCGACCTCGTCTCGACCGGGGACGCCGACGGCGACTTCGCCCTCGTCGAGCAGTTCGTCGAGCGGCTGCGGCTGCTGCGGCTCGTCGCGAACATCGGCGACGCGCGCAGCATGGTCGCCCACCCGGCGTCCATGACCCACAGCCACCTGACGCCCGATCAGCGAGCCGCGGCGGGCATCTCCGAGACCACCGTGCGACTGTCGATCGGCCTCGAGGATCCCGACGAGATCATCGCCGACCTGGTGCAGGCGCTCGGCTGAGACCCGACCGCCGCGGCGACCCGGGCCCGGCCGGGCGGCCGCGCAGCCTCCGGTGCGATCCCGCCGCCGGCTTCGACGTCAGCTCGCGCGCAGCAGGTCGCGGTAGAACTCGATCCCGCGCAGCCAGACCTGCACGCGGATGCGCTCGTCGGGAGCGTGCAGGCAGTCGCGCTCCGCGCGCGTCAGGTGGAACGGCGTGAACCGGTAGACGTGCTCGCTGATCGCGGTGAAGAACCGCGAGTCACTCGCCCCCAACTGCACGTACGGGGTCGCCAGCACGTCGTCACCGAGAGCCGACCGGACGGCGGCCGAGAGACGCTGCCACGGCTCACCGCGCCACGGCGAGACCGGCGACGGGTTCGACGCGCGGAACACCTCGACCTCGACCCGGTCGTCGCGCACGGCGCGACGCACGTGCCGGGTGACTCCCTCGACCGTGTCGCCCGGGAGAAGGCGGATGTTGACGACCGCTCTGGCGCGCGTGGCGAGCACGTTCTCGCCCGTCGCCCCGCTCAGCTCGGTGACGACGGCCGTGGTGCGAACCAGCGCGTTCGTCTCGGGGCCGAGGAGTGCCAGCGCCCGGGAGAGCACGGGCCCCGTCCACCCGAGCGAGCGGAACACGGCGGCGAGCGCCGGCGGCGCCGCCTGCGCGGCCGTGGCGAACATCGCGCGCACGGGCGGGGTGATGCGAGTGCGGAACGGGGTTCGGCGCAGACGATCGATCGCGCGCGCGAGCCGAGCGGTCGCGGGCATCCGCGGCGGTGTGGAGGCGTGCCCGCCGGCCTCGGCGACGGTGAGCGTGAGGGTCATGACGCCGCGCTCGGCGACCCCGATCATCGCGGTCGGCCGCGTGACGCCCGGCAGCACGCCCTCGACGACGGCGCCGCCCTCGTCGAGCACCAGGCCGGGCCGCACGCCGCGTTCGTCGAGCACGGCGACGATCGCGCCGGCGCCGTCGCCCGCGGTCTCCTCGTTGTGCCCGAAGGCGAGGTAGACGTCTCGCGCGGGCGAGAATCCGTCGGCGAGCAGGGCCTCGACGGCCTCGAGGATCGCGACCAGCGCCCCCTTGTCGTCGATCGCGCCACGCGCACGGATCGTCTCGTCCTCGCCCTCGCCGAACACCGTCGGAGAGAAGGGCGGGGTCGTCCACTCGGCGGGGTCTGCGGGCACGACGTCCTGGTGCGCCATGAGAACGAGCGGGGCGCCGGAGCTGAGTCCCGGCCAGCGGATCAGCAGCGCGTGGCCGGCGACCAGCTCCACCTCGAGTCGTTCGTGCACGAGAGGGTAGAGCTTGACGAGTGCGGAGCGGAACGTCGCGAAGACCCCCCAGTCGACGTTCTCCTCGTCGACCGACGACACGGTCGGGATGCGCAGCAGCTCGATGAACCTGTCGATCGCAGTGGTCACCCCCCGAGCCTACGACCGCGCGCCAGAGGATGCCGCAGGGCTACGCTCGACGCATGAGCGGGCTTCGATGGGGCATCCTCGCGACCGGTGGGATCGCGACATCCTTCACCTCCGACCTTCGGCACGCGGGCCTGGACGTCGCGGCTGTGGGCTCGCGCTCGGCCGAGTCGTCGGCGCGGTTCGCCGAGCGGTTCGAGATCCCGCGGGCGCACGGGTCTTATGAGGAGCTGGTCGCAGACCCGGACGTCGACATCGTCTATGTCGCGACGCCGCATCCGCTGCACGCCGAGAACGCCCTCGCGGCGATCGCGCACGGCAAGCACGTGCTGGTGGAGAAGGCGTTCACCCAGGATGCCGCGCAGGCGGCGGCCGTGCGCGACGCGGCGCGCTCGGCGGGCGTGCTCGCGATGGAAGCCATGTGGACCCGCTATCTGCCCCACATGGCCTGGGTGCGCGAGCTCGTGCGCGGCGGCCGGCTGGGTGAGGTGCGCACGGTGACGGCCGACCACACGCAGTCGCTGCCGACCGATCCGTCGCACCGCATCAACGCGCTCGCGCTCGGCGGGGGCGCCCTGCTCGACCTCGGCATCTACCCGATCTCGTTCGCGTGGGATCTGCTGGGCGCACCGGAATCCCTCGTCGCCCGCGGACGCCTCGGCGAGACGGGCGCCGACACCGAGGTCGCCACGATCTCGACCCACGCCGGCGGCGCGATCGCGACGACGCTGTCGTCGTCGCGGGCCGCCGGCCCGAACGTCGCGCACGTCATCGGCACCGATGCCCGCATCGACATCGACCACGTCTGGTACACGCCGACGACCGCGCGCCTCACCCTCCCCGACGGAACGGTCGCCGAGACGTGGGAGAACCGCGTCACGGGGCGCGGCATGCAGTACCAGGCACTGGCCGCCGAGCGCATCATCGCGGACGGCGGGCGCGACAGCGATCTGCTGCCGATCGACGAGACGGTGGCGATCATGGCGGCGCTCGATGACATCCGCTCGCAGCTCGGCGTGAGCTACCCCGGGGAGAGCTGATGCCCGACTCCACGACGCCCCGCGTGGCGGTGTACCTCGACTTCGACAACATCGTCATCAGCTGGTACGACCGGGTGCACGGCCGCGGCTCGTACAGCCGCGACCGCACCCGCATCGCCGAGGGTACGGGCGACACCGAGGTCGCCGAACGTCTCGCCGCCGCCACCGTCGACATCGGCGCGATCATCGACTATGCGACGTCCTTCGGCACGCTGGTGCTCGTGCGTGCCTACGCCGACTGGTCCGCCCCGGTGAACGCCGAGTATCGCTCGCAGCTCGTCGCGCGCGCGGTCGATCTCGTGCAGCTGTTCCCCGCGGCCGCCTACGGCAAGAACGGCGCCGACATCCGGCTCGCGGTCGACGCCGTCGAGGACATGTTCCGCCTGCCCGACCTCACCCACGTCGTGATCGCGGCGGGCGACTCGGACTATGTGCCGCTCGCGCAGCGCTGCAAGCGCCTGGGACGCTTCGTGGTCGGCGTCGGGGTGGCGGGATCGACCGCGAAGTCTCTGGCCGCCGCGTGCGACCGCTTCGACTCGTACGACTCGCTTCCGGGGGTCGCGGCTCCCGAGCAGAAGAAGGATGCCGCTCCCTCACGCCCGCGCGCCCGCAAGCGCCAGGTCGACCCGGCCGCCGAGCTGCTCGAACGCGCGCTGCGCCTCGAGAACGACAAGGACCCGTCGCAGTGGCAGCACGCGTCGGCCGTGAAGGCGCTGCTGCTGCGCCTCGACCCGTCGTTCAGCGAGAAGGCGCTCGGACACCGCAGCTTCAGCGAGTTCGTGTTGGCGCATCCGGAGATCGCGGAACTCGACGAGACCGACAACATCGTGCGTATCCGGTTGGTCGACGCGAAGCGCTGATCCGCCCCCGAGCGCCGGCCGCTCGGCCGATGGGTGCGGCGCCCCCGTTCACCCGCGGCGCGTCGCCCACAGCGCCCAGACCACGAGGACCGGCTGGAAGAGAAGTCGGATGAACCGCTTCGCGTCGGTGTCGAGCCCGAACGCGCTGCGCTGGTTGGCGAACTGGGCGAGGTTGCCGGGGAACACGGCCACGAAGAAGGCGGCGAGCACCGCGCCCACGAGTCCGCGTCGGCGCCGGGCCGCGAGCACGGCGGTGCCGAGGGCGATCTCGACCACGCCCGATGCGAGCACGATCTGATCCTCGTCGAGCGGAGACAGCTCGGCGATCGTCTCGGGCACCTGGGCTCGGAAGTCCGACCGCAGGAACGTGAGGTGGGAGACGCCGGCGACGACCATCGCGACGCCGAGGAGCCATCGGGCTGCAACGCGCATGACCCCATTCCACTGCGGCGAGCGGCCGATGTCGAGGGGTCGATGAGAGAACTCTCATCCAGGGGACGGCGACACGCGGCATCCGGTCTTGAAACCTGAATTGACTTTCAGGTAACTTCGGGCCGCGACATCCGTCGCACCTGCGCCTACAAGGAGGTATCAGCGCATGGCATCTGCCGCATCCCCCGCAGAACCGAAGACCAGCGGACTACGCAAGGTCGTCACCGCATCGATGGCGGGCACCGTCGCCGAGTGGTACGAGTTCTTCCTCTACGCCACCGCCGCGACGATCGTGTTCAACGTCGTCATGTTCCCGCCGTCGAACGACCCGTACGCGGGCATCATCTCCGCCTTCGTGACCTACGCGATCGGCTTCATCGCCCGCCCTCTCGGCGGCATCGTCTTCGGACACTTCGGCGACAAGTACGGCCGCAAGAAGCTGCTGCAGCTCGCGATCATCCTCGTCGGCGTCACGACGTTCCTGATGGGATGCCTCCCCACCTTCGAGCAGGTCGGCTACCTCGCTCCCGCGCTGCTGGTGATCCTGCGATTCCTGCAGGGCTTCGCCGTCGGCGGCGAATGGGGCGGCGGCGTGCTGCTCGTCGCCGAGCACTCCCCCGACCGTCGCCGCGGCTTCTGGGCGTCGTTCCCCCAGGCGGCCGTGCCGATCGGCAATCTGCTCGCCACGATCGTGCTGCTGGTGCTCAGCCGCACGCTCACGCCCGAGGCGTTCCTCGGCTGGGGCTGGCGCGTCTCGTTCTGGCTGTCGGTCGTGATCGTCGCGATCGGGTACTACGTGCGCACCCGCGTCGACGACGCTCCCCTCTTCGTGCAGGCGCGTGAGGCGGCAGCGGCCGATGACACGCGGTACGGCGTGTTCGAGGTGCTGCGTCGGTACCCCCGTGGCGTCCTGACCGCGATGGGCCTGCGCTTCGCGGAGAACATCATGTACTACCTCGTCGTGACCTTCTCGATCACCTACCTCAAGGTGGCGCTCGGCATGGACACGGCCGAGATCCTCACCCTGCTGGTCGTCGCCCACATCGTGCACACGATCGTCATCCCGATCGTGGGAGGACTGTCGGATCGCATCGGCCGCAAGCCCGTCTACGCGATCGGCGCCGTGTTCGCGATCGCGTGGGGATTCATCGCGTTCCCGATGTTCGACACGCGCGACCCGTTCGTCATCGTGCTCGCGATCTGCCTCGGTCTCGTCATCCACTCGTTCATGTACGCCCCGCAGCCCGCGATCATGGCGGAGCTCTTCCCCACGCGCATGCGCTACTCGGGGGTGTCGCTCGGCTACCAGGTCACCTCGATCGTCGCGGGGTCGCTCGCACCGATCATCGCGACCGCGCTGCTGACGTCGTTCGGCTCGCCCCTGCCGGTGGCGATCTACCTCGGTATCGCCGCGATCGTGACGCTCGTGACCGTGCTCACGATGCGGGAGACCCGCGGCACCTCGCTCCACGAGCTCGACCGCATCGACGCTGCGCGGCGGGCGGCGGCACCCGCGGCGGGCGCGCGGGTCTGAGAGATGCCGCGGCATCCGCCCCCTCACCCCGTCACGCGTCTGCCAGCCATCGCCCCGCGCGATCGATGAGCGCCGCGAACTCATGGGGAGCGTCGGTCGGGGTGATCGCACGCAGCACCACCTCGTCCAGCGCCTCGCGATAGGCCCTCACCCGCCCCGGCGCATCGGCCGAGTCGGGTGCGAGGACGGTGTCGTGGGCGCGGAACCCGAGCCGGGCGAAGTTCTCGGCGTATCCCGGCGCCTGGTCGTACCGGGATGCCTCGTCGTCGAGCCGGGCGCGGGCGGCCGGCTCGAGCGCCCACCGCACGTAGAGCGCGACGTGCGCGTCGGGCGCGATCTCGTGCAGCGCAGCGGTCTGATCCGCCGCGGCTCGTGGCGTGAGCCAGTTGAGCAGCACGCCGTCGGAGGCGGTCACGGCGAGCCGCCGCATCCGTGGTCCCAGCGCGCCGACGAGCACGGGCACCCCGGCTTCGCGCAACTCGCCGATCGCCTCGGCGACCTGCGCGAGCGCACCCTCGCGCAGGCGTCCCGAGCCGATCCCCACCGTGAGGCGGCCGGAGGCACCGGCGATCTGCGTCGCCCGCTCGGCAAGGCCGCGAGCGGGAACCCGGTCGATGGGCACGACGCCGGTCGCGAGCCCGATGCTGCTCGTGCGCTCGGCGGCCGCAGCCAGGCCCGCCAGCGCGTCGCCGCCGGGGGTGTCGTTCACCCAGAGGCGCGCGAAGCCGGCGGCTTCCGCGCGCACCGCGATGTCCGCGATGCGCGCAGCGCCAAGGGCACCTGCGACGCCCAGGGAGAGGTCTCCATGTCGAGTCGTCATGGGGGAAGCTTGCCTCACGCCGGTCACGGCGCGGGCCGTGCGCCCGATATCCTGTCGGAAGTCCCATCCCCCCGAAGGAGACCCATGTTCATCGTGGCGCTGCTGCTGTTCCTGCTCGGCATGTTCTGCTTCGGTATCGCGTTCGCGGTGCCGGGCCTGCAGGCCATCATCTTCTTCGGTGGCATCCTGCTGGTGTCGGCAGCGATCGCACTCCCGATCCACGCCCGCGCCAAGTAGGCCCAGCGCGGGTCTTCCGGCCGGCTCAGGCGCTCCGCCCGACGCGCCGCCGGCTCGCCCGGCTCAGGCGCTTCGCCCGACTCAGGCCTTTCCGCCGGGCGGGCCGACGATCAGCAGCCCCGTGAAGATAACGACGACCGCCACCACGAGCAGAGCCGCAAGAAGTCCGGGGCGACGAAGCATCGCACGCATGAGGCGGTCGTGCCACCGCTCGTCGCGCGGGTCGCTCCCCGCGTGCAGCCGCCAGTCCCCCGCGAGCGCGCCGGTGCGGTGCAGCCACCAGATCTCCGCCGGGATGGTCGCGTAGGGGATCACCGCGCTCCCGATCGCCACGACGGCGCGCAGCGGATGCCAGCGCTGGTTCTTCGCAACGAGAACGGCGGTCGCGCCATACGCCAGGAAGACGAAGCCGTGCACGCCGCCGGCGACCGTCACCGCGATCGCGACCCCCGTGGTCGCCCGCACGATCAGGGCGGTGATCAGAAGCGTCCAGGTGATCGCCTCGGCGATCGCAAGCACGCGGAACAGTGCGGACGGGGTGCGGAACACGGGTCCTCCAGCAGAGATCGGATGCCGCGGCTCCCGCGACATCCTTCAGTCTATCTGAAGGGCTTCAGGAACCCTGAAGGATCCCTGCGAACGGCTCCTCGTGCAGCCCCTGCAGCGCGTCCGTCAACGCCGGCAACGCCGCCGCGAAGTCGCGGTCGAGGCGGGCGAGGCGGGCATCGGCCTCATCGAGGGCCGCGTCACCCTTCTCCGTGACGCGCAGATCGGACGCCGAGCCGGCATGAGCCGTGCCGTCGGCGACCATGCCGTCATCGGCGAGCGCGCGGACGGCAGTGTGGGCGGTCTGCACCGTGATCTGGGAGCGGCGGGCCAGCTCACTGAACGAGATGCCCGGCGTCGCCCGGATGTGCGCCAGCAGACCGTACTTCCGCGTGGTGAGACCCAGGTCCTTCAGCGCCGCGCCGAGCTGCCCGTCCCAGATCGACGACATCGTCAACAGGGAGATCACCGGGCTGAAGGGGGGGCGTTCAGACATGACAGCCATGCTAGACCGGCCCGCGGCCCGTGGCACGGTGCCCCGCGGGCAGACGGAAGTCGCCACTCTCCCCATGCGCGATCCGTGCACCCATGGAACACTCGGCCTCGTCACCCCCGTCACCACACGCATGAGGAGTCCCGATGTCACCCCGTTATCTCGTCCTCCCCGCCACCGTCGCCGTGGCGTTCGCCCTCGCCGGCTGCGGACAGGTGTCCGCGCTCGTCCAGCAGGGAGCCGCCGTCGCCAGCCAGGCTGCGGGAGTCGCCAGCGCCGCCGCATCCGCCGCCGCCGATGCGGGCGTCAACGTCTCCACCAGCGGCTCTCTGCCCTCCGGGTGGCCGAGCGACATCCCCGCACCCGAGGGCAAGATCACGACCTCGGTCTCCGTCAACGGCGGCTACTCGATCATCGTGCAGACGTCGAGCGAAGCCGCGATCACCAGCGCCGTAGACAAGCTGAAGTCCGCCGGCTACTCACTCGACGGCGACTTCTCCTCCGACGGCAATCACGTGCAGCACCTCGCCTCATCGCAGTGGAGCGTCGTGATCACGTGGGGTCCGGACCCCTCGACGAGCGGAGCGTTCGTGGCGAACTACGTGGTCGCGAAGGCGTCATCCTGAGTGCCTCCGCCGACGGCGAGGGCCCCACGAGTGTGGGGCCCTCGCCGTTCGGACGGGATCAGAAGTCCCAGTCGTCGTCCTCGGTCGCGACAGCCTTGCCGATGACATACGACGAGCCCGAGCCGGAGAAGAAGTCGTGGTTCTCGTCGGCGTTGGGCGACAGTGCCGAGAGGATCGCCGGGCTGACGTTGGTCACCGTCGAGGGGAACATGGCCTCGTAGCCGAGGTTCATGAGCGCCTTGTTGGCGTTGTAGTGCAGGAACTTCTTGACGTCCTCGGTGAGACCGACGCCGTCGTAGAGGTCCTGCGTGTACTGCACCTCGTTGTCGTAAAGCTCGTACAGCAGCGAGAAGGTGTAGTCCTTCAGCTCCTGACGGGTTGCCTCGTCCACCTTCTCGAGTCCCCGCTGGAACTTGTAGCCGATGTAGTAGCCGTGCACGGCCTCGTCGCGGATGATGAGGCGGATCATGTCGGCGGTGTTGGTGAGCTTCGCGCGGCTCGACCAGTGCATCGGCAGGTAGAAGCCCGAATAGAAGAGGAACGACTCGAGCAGCGTCGAGGCCACCTTGCGCTTGAGGGGTTCGTCGCCGCGGTAGTAGTCCATGACGATCTGAGCCTTGCGCTGCAGGTTCTCGTTCTCGATCGACCAGCGGAACGCCTCGTCGATCTCCTTCGTGGAGCACAGCGTCGAGAAGATCGACGAGTAGCTCTTGGCGTGCACCGACTCCATGAACGCGATGTTCGTGTAGACGGCCTCCTCGTGCGGGGTCAGCGCGTCGGGGATGAGCGAGACCGCGCCCACCGTGCCCTGGATCGTGTCGAGCAGGGTGAGGCCGGTGAACACCCGCATCGTGAGCTGCTGCTCTTCCGGGGTCAGCGTCGCCCACGACTGCACGTCATTGGAGAGCGGCACCTTCTCGGGCAGCCAGAAGTTGCCCGTGAGGCGGTTCCACACCTCCACGTCCTTGTCGTCCTCGATGCGGTTCCAGTTGATGGCCTGGACCTTGTTCAGGAGCTGGAGCTTCTCGCTCATCGTCCGTTCTTCCTCGTCTTCTCGTCGCGGGGGCTCACAGCGTGCAGCTGACGCAGCCCTCGACCTCGGTGCCCTCGAGGGCCATCTGGCGCAGACGGATGTAGTAGATGGTCTTGATGCCCTTCTTCCACGCGTAGATCTGCGCCTTGTTGATGTCGCGCGTGGTGGCGGTGTCCTTGAAGAACAGCGTCAGCGAGAGCCCCTGGTCGACGTGCTGCGTGGCGGCGGCGTACGTGTCGATGACCTTCTCGTAGCCGATCTCGTAGGCGTCCTGGTAGTACTCGAGGTTCTCGTTCGACATGAAGGGTGCCGGGTAGTAGACGCGCCCGAGCTTGCCCTCCTTGCGGATCTCGATCTTCGAGGCGATCGGGTGGATCGACGACGTCGAGTTGTTGATGTACGAGATCGATCCGGTCGGCGGCACGGCCTGCAGGTTCTGGTTGTAGATGCCGTGCTGCTGCACCGAGGCCTTCAGCTCGCGCCAGTCGTCCTGCGTCGGGATGTGGTGGCCGTCGAACAGCTCGACGACGCGAGCCGTCTGCGGCGCCCACTCCTGGTCGATGTACTTGTCGAAGAACTCACCTGACGCATAGGTCGAATCGGCGAAGCCCTCGAACGTCTGCCCGCGCTCGATCGCGATGCGGTTGGACGCCCGCAGCGCGTGGAAGAGCACCGTGTAGAAGTAGATGTTCGTGAAGTCGAGACCCTCGGGCGAGCCGTAGTGGATGTGCTCGCGGGCGAGGAAGCCGTGCAGGTTCATCTGGCCGAGGCCGATCGCGTGCGACCGGTCGTTGCCGTCCTCGATCGAGCGCACTGAACGGATGTGGCTCTGGTCGCTGACCGCGGTGAGGCCGCGGATCGAGGTCTCGACCGTGCGGGCGAGGTCGCCGCCGTCCATCGCGAGCGCGATGTTGAGCGAACCTAGGTTGCACGAGATGTCCTTGCCGACCTGGGCGTAGGAGAGGTCCTCGTTGTAGGTCGTGGGGGTGTTGACCTGCAGGATCTCGCTGCACAGGTTCGACATGTTGATCCGGCCCTTGATGGGGTTGGCCCGGTTCACCGTGTCCTCGAACATGATGTAGGGGTAGCCCGACTCGAACTGGATCTCCGCGAGGGTCTGGAAGAACTCGCGGGCGTTGATCTTCGACTTCTTGATACGCGGGTCGTCGACCATCTCGCGGTACTTGTCGCTGACCGAGATGTCACCGAACGGCACACCGTAGACGCGCTCGACGTCGTACGGCGAGAAGAGGTACATGTCCTCGTCGTTCTTGGCGAGCTCGAACGTGATGTCAGGCACGACGACACCGAGCGACAGCGTCTTGATGCGGATCTTCTCGTCGGCGTTCTCGCGCTTGGTGTCGAGGAACTTCATGATGTCGGGGTGGTGCGCCGAGAGGTACACGGCACCCGCACCCTGACGCGCACCCAGCTGGTTCGCGTAGCTGAAGCTGTCTTCGAGGAGCTTCATGACGGGGATGATGCCGCTGGACTGGTTCTCGATCTGCTTGATCGGGGCGCCGGCCTCGCGGATGTTCGACAGCAGCAGCGCGACGCCGCCACCGCGCTTGCTCAGCTGCAGCGCGGAGTTGATGCCGCGGGCGATCGACTCCATGTTGTCCTCGATGCGCAGCAGGAAGCACGAGACGAGCTCGCCGCGCTGGGCCTTGCCGGTGTTGAGGAAGGTCGGCGTGGCGGGCTGGAAGCGACCCGAGATGATCTCGTCCACGAGGTTGTTCGCCAGGTCCTGGTCGCCGTCGGCGAGTCCGAGGGCGGTCATGACGACACGGTCCTCGAAGCGCTCGAGGTAGCGCTTGCCGTCGAACGTCTTCAGCGTGTAGCTCGTGTAGTACTTGAACGCACCGAGGAAGGTGTCGAACCGGAACTTCTTGCCGTACGCGCGGTGGTGGATCTCCTCGACGAACGCGAACGGGTACTTGCCCAGCACCTCGGGCTCGTAGTACTCCTTCTCGACGAGGTAGTCGAGGCGCTCCTTGAGGGAGTGGAAGAACACCGTGTTCTGGTTCACGTGCTGCAGGAAGTACTCCCGCGCAGCGCGCTTGTCGGCGTCGAACTGGATCTTCCCGTCGGCGTCGTACAGGTTGAGCATCGCGTTCAGGGAGTGGTAATCCATCCCCTC
>NZ_MEGA01000082.1:0-8894 GCF_001725695.1 Microbacterium sp. SCN 71-21 | reverse complement strand
AGCGCCGCATAGGCGATGACGAGCACGGTGCCGACCACGGCGACGGTGATCGCCGCACTCCGCCCGCGCGCCGCCGTCATAGCCACACCATAGCAACGGGCCGCAGCGCAACCGGGCGTCGATGTCGGCGCCCGGCGGGAAGATAGAGGGATGAGCGAGGTGCTCGATCGGTTCTCGCCTGCCACGCAGGACTGGTTCCGTGGCGCCTTCGCGGCCCCCACCACCGCCCAGGTGGGCGCGTGGGAGGCGATCTCGGGAGGCCGGAACGCACTGGTGGTCGCGCCGACCGGCTCGGGCAAGACGCTGTCGGCGTTCCTCTGGGCGATCGATCGGGTCTTCCGCGAGAAGTCGGCGACTGCCCCGGCGACGGATGCCCCCTCCACCCGCATCCTCTACATCTCACCCCTGAAGGCACTCGGCGTCGACGTCGAACGCAACCTGCGCTCACCGCTCGTCGGCATCGGCCAGTCGGCACGACGCCTCGGGCTCGATGTGCCCGCGGTGACCGTGGGCGTGCGGTCGGGCGACACGACCTCGGGCGACCGGCGCAGACTCGTGCAGGCGCCGCCCGACATCCTCATCACGACCCCCGAGTCGCTCTACCTGATGCTCACGTCGCAGGCGGGCGACACCCTGCGAGGGGTGCACACGGTCATCGTCGACGAGGTGCACGCGGTCGCGGCCACGAAGCGCGGGGCGCACCTGGCCGTGAGCCTGGAACGGCTCGACGACCTGCTCGACCGTCCCGCCCAGCGCATCGGCCTGTCGGCCACGGTGCGCCCGATCGACGCGGTCGCCGGCTTCCTCGGCGGTGCCGCACCGGTCGACATCGTCGCGCCCCGCGCCTCGAAGACCTTCGACCTGTCCGTCGTCGTGCCCGTCGACGACATGCTGCATCCCCCACCGCCCCCGGGTGAACCGCCCGCTGCGGGCGGGCGTGAGGAGGCGGCATCCGACGACTGGTTCGCCGAGGGCACGTCGAACACCGAGATCACCGGATCGGTGTGGCCGCACGTCGAGGAGGCGATCGTCGACCGGGTGCTCGAGCGCCGGTCGACGATCGTCTTCGCCAACTCGCGACGCCTCGCCGAACGACTCACCGGGCGGCTGAACGAGGTCTACGCGGAGCGCCTGGGGCTCGACCTGCCGACCGCCTCGGCGCCGCCGGCCGCCGTGATGGCGCAGGCCGGCGCGACCGCCGGGGCCGACCCCGTGCTCGCGAAAGCGCACCACGGCTCGGTCTCGAAGGAGCAGCGCGCGCAGGTCGAAGACGAGCTGAAGTCGGGCGCGCTGCGATGCGTGGTCGCGACCTCGAGCCTCGAGCTCGGCATCGACATGGGCGCGGTCGACCTCGTGATCCAGGTCGAGGCGCCGCCGTCGGCGGCGTCGGGTCTGCAGCGCGTGGGCCGCGCCGGCCACCAGGTCGGCGAGGTGTCGACGGCCGCCCTCTTCCCGAAGCACCGCGGCGACGTGCTGCACACGGCGGTCGTCACCGAGCGCATGCTGCACGGACAGATCGAAGAGGTGCGCATCCCGCAGAACCCGCTCGACATCCTCGCCCAGCAGACGGTGGCCGCCGCCGCCCGCGGGGCGATCGACGTCGAGGCCTGGTTCGAGACCGTGCGGCGCAGCGCCCCGTTCCGGTCGCTCCCACGCTCGGCCTACGAGGCCACCCTCGACCTGCTCGCCGGGCGCTATCCGTCAGACGAGTTCGCGGAGCTGCGACCCCGCGTCGTGTGGGACCGCGACGCCGGCACCCTCACGGGGCGACCGGGCGCGCAGCGCATCGCCGTGACGAGCGGCGGCACGATCCCCGACCGCGGCCTGTTCGGCGTGTTCGTCGCCGGCGAGACGCAGAACGCGCGAGTGGGCGAGCTCGACGAGGAGATGGTCTACGAGTCGAGGGTGAACGACGTCTTCACCCTCGGCACCACCAGCTGGCGCATCGTCGAGATCACCCATGACCGCGTGAACGTCGTGCCCGCGTTCGGGCAGCCCGGCAAGGTGCCGTTCTGGCACGGCGACGGCATCGGGCGCCCCGCCGAGCTCGGCGAGGCCCTCGGCCGCTTCTCGCGCGAGGTGTCGGCCGCGGGTCGCGAGAAGGCCGTGCCCCGCCTCGTCGAGGCGGGGCTCGACGAGAACGCGATCGACAACCTGCTGGCCTACCTCGACGAGCAGAAGGAGGCTACCGGCTCGGTGCCCACCGACCGGCAGCTCACCGTCGAGCGCGGTCACGACGAGGTCGGCGACTGGCGCATCATCCTGCACTCCCCCTACGGCATGCAGGTGCACGCGCCGTGGGCGCTCGCGGTCAACGCGCGCATCCGGGAGCGCCTCGGCGTCGAGGGCTCGGCGGTCGCGAGCGACGACGGCATCATCGCGCGCATCCCCGACGCGACGAGCGAGCCACCCGGCGCCGAGCTGTTCGTCTTCGACGCCGACGAGCTGGAGCAGATCGTCACCGACGAGGTCGGCGGGTCGGCTCTCTTCGCCTCTCGCTTCCGCGAATGCGCCGCGCGCGCCCTGCTGATGCCGCGTACCAACCCGAACCGGCGGAGCCCCCTGTGGCAGCAGCGGCAGCGCTCGGCGCAGCTGCTCGAGGTGGCCCGCCGGCATCCGACGTTCCCGATCATCCTCGAGACCCTCCGCGAGGTGCTGCAGGACGTCTACGACCTGCCCGCCCTCACCCGCATCGCCCGCAGCATCGCCGACCGGCGCATCCGACTCGTCGAGACCACCACGACGCAGCCGTCGCCCTTCGCCCGCGACCTGCTCTTCGGCTACGTCGGCGCGTTCATGTACGAGGGCGACTCGCCGCTGGCGGAGCGCCGCGCCGCCGCGCTCTCGGTCGACCCGGCGCTGCTGAGCGAGCTGCTCGGCAAGGTCGAGCTGCGGGAGCTGCTCGACCCCGCGGTGATCGCGCAGTTCGAGCGGGAGGCCCAGCGCCTCGACCCCGGGCGGCGGGTGCGCGGGCGCGAGGGGGTCGCCGACCTGCTGCGCCTGCTCGGCCCCCTCGATGCCGACGAGATCGCCCTGCGTCTGCAGGCCGATGACGACGAGGATGCCGCGGCCACCCCGGCCCGCGCCAGCGCGCTCGCGCACGACCTCGTCGACGCGCGCCGCGCGATCGCGGTGACCATCGCCGGACACCCCCGCTTCGCCGCGATCGAAGACGCCGGGCGCCTGCGCGACGCGCTCGGCGCGGCGCTGCCGGTGGGCATCCCGACGGCGTTCCTCGAACCGGTCACCGACCCGCTCGCCGACCTCGTCGCCCGCCACACACGCACGCACGGTCCGTTCACCGTCGCCGCGGTCGCCGAGCGGCTGGGCCTCGGCGCCGCCGTCGCCCGCCACGCCCTGCAGCGCCTCGACGCCGTCGGACGGGTCACGAGCGGATACTTCCTGCCCGAGGCATCCGGGTCGACCGACGACCTGGAGTGGTGCGACAGCGAGGTGCTGCGTCGACTGCGGATGCGCTCGCTCGCCGCGATCCGGGGCAGCGTCGAACCGGTGCCGCCCGAGGCGTTCGCACGCTTCCTGCCGGTCTGGCAGCACGTCACACGTCCCCTCGAGGGCGTCGACGGCGTGCTGCAGGTCGTCGAGCAGCTCGCGGGGGTGCCGATCCCGGCGAGCGCCTGGGAGTCGCTCATCCTCCCGTCGCGCGTGCGCGACTACACACCGGCGCTTCTCGACGAGCTCACCGCGTCGGGAGAGGTGCTGTGGTCCGGGCACGGCACCCTGCCCGGCAGAGACGGCTGGATCGCGCTGCATCCGGCGGATGCGGCATCCGCCACCCTCGCCGCACCCGACGACGACGCGACACCCGGCGAGCTCGAGCGGGCTGTGCTCGAGGCGCTCGCGGGCGGCGGAGCGTACTTCGCGGCACAGCTGCGGCAGGCGACGGGCGCCGAGAACGAGCAGTCGGTCATCGAGGCACTGTGGGCGCTCGCCTGGACCGGACGCATCACCAACGACACGTTCGCGCCGGTGCGGGCGCTGCTCGCCGGCGGCTCGCAGGCCCACCGCGTCGCGCGGCGCGCCCCGCGGGCACGGATGTACCGCGGCACGCCGATCGCCCGGCCGGCGGCGCCGCCGCGCCCCGCGGCGATCGGCGGACGCTGGTCGCTGCTGCCGGAGCCCGAGACCGACCCGACCGTCCGCGCCACCGCGGCCGCCTCGCTGCTGCTCGACAGGTACGGCGTCGTCACCCGAGGCTCGGTGCAGAACGAGGGACTTCCCGGTGGCTTCGCGCAGGCCTACCGCGTGCTCGCCGGGTTCGAGGAGGCGGGGCACTGCCGCCGCGGCTACGTGATCGAGAAGCTCGGCGCGGCACAGTTCGCCGCCTCGTCGACGATCGACCGGCTGCGCGAGTACGCCGCGCTCGCCGATCCGCCGCCGCTCGAGGCGGTCGCTCTCGCGGCCACCGACCCCGCCAACCCCTACGGCGCCGCCCTCGCCTGGCCCGGGCTCGACGGCATCACGCACCGCCCCGGCCGCAAGGCGGGCGCGGTCGTCGTGCTCGTCGACGGTGCACTGGCGCTCTACCTCGAGCGCGGCGGCAAGACCGCGCTCGCGTTCACCGACGACGAGGCTGTGCTCGCCGCGGCATCCCGTGCCCTCGTCGCGACGGCG
Organism: Microbacterium sp. SCN 71-21; assembly: GCF_001725695.1. Classification (NCBI taxonomy): domain Bacteria; kingdom Bacillati; phylum Actinomycetota; class Actinomycetes; order Micrococcales; family Microbacteriaceae; genus Microbacterium; species Microbacterium sp. SCN 71-21. The sequence continues at coordinate 4,262 of NZ_MEGA01000082.1, read as the reverse complement.
CGCGGCGGGCGCCTCGACACCCTGACGGTCGAACAGGTCAACGGCGTGTTCGTGTTCGGCACGCCCGCCGGTCGCGCGCTGCGGGAGGCGGGATTCGTCGAGGCGACGCGCGGGCTCACGCTGCGGCGCCAGCTCGAGGGCGCACGTGCCTGAGGGCGACACCGTCTTCCAGACTGCGCGCCGGCTGCACGAGGCGCTCGCGGGCGACGTCGTCACCCGGTTCGAGCTGCGCGTGCCGCAGGTCGCGACCGCCGATCTCACCGGCGAGACCGTGCACGGCGTGATCCCCCGCGGAAAGCACCTGCTGCAGCGCATCGGCGACATGTCGGTGCACTCGCACCTCAAGATGGAGGGCCAGTGGCACCTCTACCGTCCCGGTGAGGCGTGGCGCGCACCGGCCTTCAAGGCCCGGGCGATCGTCGGCACCGCCCGCGCCCTCGCGGTCGGGTTCGACCTCGCCATGGTCGACGTCGTGCCCACGGACCACGAGGACGAGCTCGTCGGCTACCTCGGCCCCGACACGCTCGGACCCGACTGGGACGCCGTGGAGGCCGCCCGACGCCTCAGCGCCGACGAGCGGCCGGCCCACGTCGCCCTGCTCGATCAGCGCAACCTCGCCGGTCTCGGCAACGAATACGTCAACGAGCTGCTGTTCCTGCGGGGCATCGACCCGCACACCCCGGCGAGCGCGGTGGACACGCTCGCTCTCGCGCAGGCGGGGGCGCGCCTCATCCGGGGCAACCGCGACCGCGCCCGTCGCACGTTCACCGGCATCGACAAGCCGGGGCAGCGCACGTGGGTCTACCGCCGCGCCCGCCAGCCCTGCCGGCGGTGCGGGACGACGATCACCGAGACCACGCTCGGCGCCGACCCCACCGCGCAGCGCAACGTCTTCTGGTGCCCGCGCTGCCAGCCGGCCCTGTGACGCGGCATGCCGGCCCGGCGACGGCGGACCCGCCTGCCGCACCCCGATGGCCGCACCTCAGAAGAAGGTCATCTCCCCGCCGGTGAGGTTGATCGTCGCGCCGGTCACGAACGAGGAGTCGGGCGAGGCGAGCCAGGCGACCGCTCCCCCGACGTCCGTGGGCGTGCCCATCCGACCGGCAGGGATCCGTGCCGCGTACGCGGCGATCTCCTCGTCGAGCGACCGACCCGTCTCGGCGGCCCGCGCGGTGAACGCCGTGCGCATCATGTCCGATTCCATCGTTCCCGGGCACAGGGCGTTCACGCGGATGCCCTCCTCGGCGTGCTCGACGGCGAGGGCCTGCACGAGCGCGATCGAGAACGCCTTCGAGCCCGAGTAGACCCCCCAGCCCTCCCACGCCTGCTTGCCGGTCTGCGACGAGATCACCACGACCGACCCGCCCGCCCGCATCACCGCGAGCACCGCGCGCAGCGTGCGCATCACGCCCCACACGTTCACATCGACCAAGCGCGCGACGTCGTCCCACGCGGCATCGACGAGTCGGGTCGCGGGGATCGCGATCCCCGCACCGACGACGAGCACGTCGATCCCGCCGTGCACGGCGACGACGGCATCGACCGCGCGTCGCACCGCGCTGCCGTCGGTCACGTCAACACGCACGAAGCTCAGCGGATCGTCCGGCGACAGCGCGGCGAGGTCCGTCCACGCGGCATCCACCGGTTCCGCGACGTCGAGCACGATCACCCGGGCGCCGTCGGCGGCCAGCCGATCCGCCGCGCCCCGGCCGAGCCCCCGCGCGCCGCCGGTCACCAGAGCGACGCGCGGGAGGGTCTCGGCTGCGCTCACGCGGTCGCCCACCGCTTCTCGAGCGCGCGGGCGATCGACACGATGCGTTCGTCGGCCCCCCGGCGGCCGACGATCTGCATTCCCACCGGCAGTCCCGACGTCGGCGCCGGGATGGCGACGACCGGGTGCCCGGTCACCCCGAACGGGCGCGTGAACACGCTGAGCGCGTCTCGGAACTCGATCGGGTCACTGCCGATGAGGGGTGCGACGATCGCGCACGTCGGCAGGATCAGCGCGTCGGCACCGGCCGCGTCGAGTGCGTCGTCGATGATCTTGCGCAGCCCCTCACGGGACTCCTGCGCACGGATGTAGTCGACGGCGGTGGTGCGCAGCCCCCGCTCCATCAGTTCGCGGATGTCGGCGCCCATCGTCTCCGGACGCTCGAGCAGCTGCTCGGCGTTGCTCGCGGCCGACTCGGCGTACAGGATCGTCAGCCCCGCCCAGATGAACGCGTCCGCAGACGGCAGATCGGCGGAGGGCAGGCCCTCGGAGACCCGCGCCCAGGATGCCGCGACCGTCTCGTCGACCGTCGTCGCCGTGACCCAGTCGCGCGCGGCGATGAGGGTGAACTCCCCCGGGTCGGCGATCGCCTCGGGGCCGAGCAGACCCGCGTCGACATACGCGCGCGCGAACGTGTCGACATCGCGCGACATCGGGCCGATCGTGTCGAACGAGGGAGCGAGGGGCCAGACGCCGTCGAGCGAGAAGCGCCCGTGAGTCGGTCGCAGACCCGCCGTGCCGCTCAGCGCCGACGGGATGCGCACGGAGCCGCCCGTGTCGGTGCCGAGGGCGAGGTCGGCCATGCCGAGACCGACCGCCGTCGCCGACCCGCCGGAGGAGCCGCCCGCGATGCGCGCCGGATCGACGGGGTTGCCGACGGGCCCGAAGTGCGGGTTGCCGCTCGTGGGACCGAGGGCGAGCTCGTGCAGGTTCGTCTTGCCGATGACGCCCCAGCCGGCGGCGCGGAGCGCCGCTACCACGGGAGCATCGGAGTCCGCCGTCGGCACCACGGGCAGCTCGGTTCCGCGGGTCGTGGGCATGCCCGCGACATCCACCAGATCCTTCACCGCGAGGATCGGACCGTCGAAGTCGGCGGCCTCGTCCACCCAGATGAACGCGTTCGTGTCGCTGTGGGCTGCGATCGACGACTTCGCGTCGCCGAGGCTCGTCACGTCGGCGCTCATGCGAGGGCCAGCGCGAGAGGACGGATGGGGCTGCCGGTCGCGCCGCGGATCTTCAGAGCCGCGCCGATGAAGGCGAACTCGTACATCTGCGCGGCGCTGAGGCCCTCGAGGTCGGCGATCTCGAGCATGGGCACGCCCGCCTCCGCGAGGAGGTAGGTGTGCACGTCGTGGAAGTTCTCCGGGTCCTGCGACGGACGCACCTCGATCGCGGCGTTGTCGGAGCCGATGATCGCGGCGCCCTGCTTCGCGATCCACTCGGCACCGTCACGGGCGATGCCGGGCTCGTCGACGATGTACGCGTCGGAGTCGGGCCACGCCTGCATGCGGCCGGTGCGGATGAACACGACGTCACCGGGCTGGATCGCCACGCCCTGCGCCTTCGCGGTGTCGGCGAGCAGCTCCGGTGTGATCAGGAAGCTCGGCGGCAGCTGCGCCGTGCCCTCGTGGGCGGCGACGTCGAGCAGGATGCCGCGGGTGATGATCGGCGGGTGCTTGTCGGCTCCGCCCTTCGTCCAGTAGCGGCGGCCGAGGTGCTTGTCCTGGCTGAAGTTGTTCCAGATCGACTGCCCGTACCCGAAGTGGTTGAGCGCGTCGACGTGAGTTCCCGTGTGCGTGTACATCGAGATCGAGTCGCTCGAATAGCCGACCAGGCTGTTCTGCGCCTCGCCGACCCCGATGACATCGTCGACCAGGTTGCCCTGGGGGGTGTGGGTCATCCAGATCTGGAATGCCGGGTCGCCGAAGGCCTGCCAGCTCGGCATGCCGATGAAGTAGTCGACGGAGAGGTCGACGGGGGCACCCGTCACCCGCCGCAGCAGTTCGTCGCTGGCGACGTCGTTGAGCAGGTTGAGCATGCCGATCTCGTCGTCGACTCCGAACGGACTGGTGCTCACCTCCCGGAAGGTGGCGGCGCGTGCGGCGATCTTCGCGCCGAGTGCCGCGTTGACGGTGGCGTCTGCGCACATGGTGTGGCTCCTGTTCTGTGGCGAGGGATCAGCTGGCGGTGCGGAGGCGGCGTTCGCGTCCGTACACGAGGAGGATGAGGATGATCGCGACGCCCTGCGCGATCTGACGCCCGGCGATGGGCACCGCGGCGGCACTCAGTGCGTCATCGAGCACGGCGAGTACGAGCACGCCCGCGATCGTGCCGACGTAGCTGCCGCGGCCGCCGAGGATCGATGCCACGCCGATGACGACGGCGGCGACCGAGGTGAGCGTGTACTGGTCGCCGATGCCGTACGCGCCGGTGCCGGTGTAGCCGGCGAGCACGATTCCGGCGACCGCGGAGAGCGCGCCGGTGACGCCGT
>NZ_MEGA01000081.1:0-9266 GCF_001725695.1 Microbacterium sp. SCN 71-21 | reverse complement strand
ACATCCGCGCGTCATCGACCGTGGAGGGCACGGTCACCCCATTCCGAACCGGAGCATGACGATGCCCGGAAAGATCGCGAACAGCACCGACAGCGGCAGAATCACGAAGACGAGCGGCAGCAGCATCGCGATCTCCTTGCGGCCGGCGGCCTCGAGCAGCGACCGCTTGGCATCCTCGCGGGCGTCGCCGGCTTGAGCCTCCAGCACTCCCGCGAGCGGCGTGCCGCGGTCGAGCGCCGACGTCAGCTGATCGACCGCCCGCGACAGAGCGGGCACCGCCACGTCGCGTGACAGCTCGCGCAGAGCGGCGGCCAGGGGCATCCCGGATGCCACGGCCACCACCACGCGCCCGAACTCGGCCGTCAGCTCGCCCGAGCCGACCGCACTCACCCGGCGAAGCGCATCGAGCAGGCTCTCTCCTGCGGAAAGGCAGAGTGCGAGGAACTCCAGCACCGTCGGAAGCTCCTCCCGGATGCGGTGCTGGCGGCGCCGTGCCGCCGTCGTCAGAGTGACATCGCACAGCACCGCGCCGGCGGCAGCCGTCAGCACCGGGAGCACCACCAGCAGAGCCGTGCCGGAGCGGGCGATGACGATCCCCACCGCGACAGCGGCGCCGACGCCGGCCCCCGCGAGCGCCCAGCCGAGTTGGCGGGCACGGAAACGCGCGACATCGATCTCCCATCGCGCGGCGGCCAGGCGCGCGGCGACAGCCTCACCGCCGCCCAGTGCCCCGACGACCCGTGCCCGCCACACCGTCCACGAGTTCCCGAGCGTCGCCACCGGGTCGAGCGGTGTGAGCCCGCGAGGATCTGCGACGTGGCGCACGTACGGCTGGATGCGATCGGCGAGACGCGGTGCGCCCCATTGCGGCACCGTCGCGAACATCAGCAGAACGCCGGCGGAGAATGCCCCGCCGAGCAGCACGGACACGGCCATGGTCGGGAGCAACGCGGCGGTCATCCGAACCACCGCCGCGGCTCCGGGAGACGCCCGAGCCGAGACATCAGCCAGAACGCGAGCACCGAGGCCGCAGCGCCGAATACGACGAGGGCCATCCCGCCGGGCGACGCGTACGCCGCCGCCCCTTCGGCGCGGAGCGACAGCAGCACGAGGATCACCCACGGCGCCGAGACGCCCAGCACCGCTGCCGCCCGCACCCAGGACTGCCTCGCCTCGGCTTCGGCTCGCGCCGCAGCGTCGGCGCGGATCGACTGCGAGAGCGCCTGCAGCACCGGCACAAGCTCGGTGCCACCGACCTGTCGGGCCATGCGCAAGGCCTCGACCAGGCGATCGGCGACAGGGTCGGAGAGGGCGGCCTTGAGACGGGCCATCGCACTGTCGAAGTGACCGGATGCCGCGACATCCCGTGCATACGACGCGAAAGCCCCGCGCAGCGCGGCCGGCGCGGATGCGGCGAGCGCGGCGACGGCGTCAGGGAGCGCGACTCCTGCGCGCACGGAGGCGACGAGCAGATCGCAGACGTCGGGCCACAGCGCTCGGCGGGCGCGCACCAGGCCCCGGGCGCGCGACCGGAGCCACGCGAACGGCGCACCCGCCGCGGCGAGCGCCGCCACCGCCGCCACCACCGGCACTCCCGTCAGGAGCAGCGCCGCCGACGCGGCGACGGCGGCGAGCGCGAGCGCCGACAACACGACAGCACGGCGCCGACGCGCGGCGAACCCCGCCTCGGCGAGAAGACGGTCGAGCGCCGGAGCCGACAGCGGTCGCGTCGGTCGCGCCGACGACGTGCGGGGCCAGAGCCACGGCGATGCGACGAGCAGCGCGCCCGCGCCGAGCAGGAGGCCGAGAAGAATGCTCATGCCGTCCTCCCCGTCGGCATGAACCCTGCCGCCACGGGGCGCACCTCGATCACGCCGTCGACCACGCGGCCCGTCGGCGCGACGATCTCCGCGACGCGGCGCGTGCCGGCGGCATCCTGCCGGCAGTGCACGACGAGGTCGACGGAGCTCGCGATCGCGGGCAGCAGGAAGTCCCGGTCGATGTTGCGGCCGGCCAGCAGCGGGAGCGCGGCGAGCTTCACGAGCGCGTCGCGCGCCGAGTTCGCGTGGATCGTCGCCGCCGCCGGCACGCCCGTGTTGAGGGCGAGCACGAGGTCGAGGGCCTCGGCGTCGCGCACCTCGCCGATGACGAGCCGGTCGGGGCGCATGCGCAGCGCCTCTTTCACGAGCCGCCGCAGCGTGACCTCTCCCCCGCCTTCGAGACTCGGCTGGCGGCTCTGCATCGCCACGAGGTCGGGCATCTCGGCGGCGAGCTCGAACGTCTCCTCCACCGTGACGATGCGCTGATGCGGCGCGCACGCGGCGATCAGCGCCCCGAGGAGCGTCGTCTTCGCTGCAATCCCCCTACATTTTCATCCGTATAACTGACCCCTGACCGGGAATTTGTTGAGTCCGAGGGCCACCGACTGCTATTCGAAAAGTGTCTTGACAGATGTGACGCCAGTAAGCGGCCCTCAGCACCTCGCGGAGGCGCTCAGGCCGTACGTCTCCGCCAAGTGCGAGCAGGGTGGGTCTGCCGACTTGTGACGAGTCGCACGAATGGTTCGCGTTCGCTGAGGCGAAACTGTGAGGTACACATCTTCGGGGCGTACCGTCAGGTCATGAAGACACAGACACGAACGAGCGGCCCCGATGCCGCGACGCTGGGCCTGGGATCGGTGCTGGTGGGTTCGTTGCCTGCTGCGCTGATGACCGATGAGGCCCCAGACCGGTACACGGTGGAGGCGGTGTTCACTCGTCGTCCCGAACGCGACGAGGTGACGCAGATCCTCGACGGCGGAACGCGGGATTTCCTCGCGAGGGCCGGTTTCCCAACGGTCGAGGTGACGGTCTCGGATCGTCGGCTGGAGATCGCGAACACGAATCTGGAAGAGCTGAGGGATGGCCTTGCGGGTGTCCTGGCTGATCGGCTCGCTGAGATCAGCGAGGCTGTCCGTGCCGGGCGGGAGGCGGCGGCCGCACGCTTTCAGCACGCGGCCGCGAGCGAGCAAATCCGCGCGGCGGCCGTGGCCACGCTGGCGGAATCCGTGAAGTTCCGAATCACCGCCGATGCGGAGGCTCCGCACGGGTCCTTCCTCGATCAGGCTGATCTGGATGCGAGCTACCGGGCGCAGATCGATGAGTGGGCCGATGATGGCGGTCATGCGCGAACCCGCTCGTGACACCGGGACGCGGCCGGTGCGCTGAGCATTCCCTGCTGGACGGGCCGGCATGGTTCTGAAGATGGGGATGCTGGCCCCGGTCGCGTGGCGGACGCCGCCTGAGCACTATGGCCCGTGGGAACGGGTGACGAGCCTGCTCACCGAGGGTCTGGTGCGACGAGGTGTGGAGGTGACGCTGTTCGCGACCGCGAACTCGGTGACCGATGCGGTGCTCGACGCGGTGGTCCCGCACGGATATGAGGCGGACGCGTCGATGGACGGTCGGGTGTGGGAGGCGCTTCATGTCGCGCACGCGATGGCTCGATCTGAGGAGTTCGACATCGTGCACAACCAGGTGGACTGGTTGCCGCTCGCGTTCAGTGCTCAGTGGCGGGCGCCGATGGTGACGACGGTCCACGGGTTCTCGGGTGCGGCGATCCTGCCCGCATACAGAGCATCCTCGTCGGCATTCGTCTCGATCTCGGACAGCGATCGGTCGCCGGATCTGACGTATGCGGCGACGGTGCACCATGGCGTCGATGCGGCGGAGCTGCCTCTGGTCGCCTCCCCCGATGACTATCTGGTGTCTTTCGGTCGTATCCATCCTGACAAGGGCACAGCTCGGGCGATCGAGATCGCCCGCCGGGCGGGGCGCCGGTTGATGATCTGCGGCATCGTGCACGATCGGGAGTACTTCGCTTCCGAGGTGGAACCGCACATCGACGGTGACAGGGTGGTGTTCCGCGGTTCCGTGGGGTCGGCCGAACGGGCTCAGGTGTTGGGCAACGCCACCGCCCTACTGCATCCGATCGCGTTCGACGAGCCATTCGGGCTCTCGGTCGTGGAGGCGATGATGTGTGGCACGCCGGTCATCGCATACCGGCGCGGATCGATGCGTGAGGTGATCGATGAAGGCGTCACCGGACGCACCGTGACCACGCTCGATCAGGCTGTTGCCGCCGTCGAGAAGGTGGCGATGCTGGATCGTCGGGATGTCCATGAACGCGCGGTGGCTCGATTCGGCGTCGAGCGAATGGTCGAGGACTATCTGCAGGTGTACGACCAGGTGCTCGGACGGGGAGCCGGCTCGGTTCACAGGCGACCGGAGTAGAGTAGGGCCACAGCGCCGGGTATTTCCGTACTCTCGGCGTGGACCGGATCACGCCGCCGTCGCCGCGATCCCACGAGGGATGCCGCCGGCAGACGTCTCGCCATCGCCCGAAGACGTCGTCGCTCGGGCATATCGAGGAGCGCGTCGCCGTGACCCACTATGGATTTCTCAGCACCTATCCGCCCACCCGCTGCGGGCTGGCAACCTTCACCGAGTCTCTGGCACGCGCGCTCACCGCGAGTCCCGTGGATCATGCCGACATCGTGCGCGTCCTCGACGCCCCCGAGCGTGCCGCCTCCCCTGGGCCCGGCGTGTCCTCGCAGGTGAGGGCGGACCTCATCGCCGGGGATGTCCGCAGCCGGAGCGCGGCGGCATCGATGCTCAACGACTGCGATGTCGCGATCGTCCAGCACGAGTACGGCATCTACGGCGGCGAGGACGGCGATGAGATCCTCGACGTCCTCACCGCCATGACCGTCCCCACCATCGCGGTACTGCACACCGTGCTCCCCTCGCCGACACCGCATCAGCGCCTGGTCCTGTCGCAGGTGTGCGCCCGCGCATCAGTGACCGTCGTGATGACCAGCGGCGCACGTGACACCCTCGTCGAGCACTACTCTGTGGATCCCTCGCTCGTTCACGTGATCCCGCATGGGGTGACCAACCTCGCTGTCGCCGCAGCCGCGCCCCGCAGTCGTCGGCGCGTCCTCACCTGGGGGTTGATCTCGCCGGGGAAGGGGATCGAATGGGGTATCCGAGCCATCGCGCAGCTCACCGACCTCTCCCCCGAGGTCGAGTACGTCGTCGCCGGGCAGACGCACCCGAAGGTGCTCGCCCACGCCGGCGATGGCTATCGATCAGGACTCGCACATCTGGTCAGCGAACTCGGTGTCGGCCCGTCGGTGCACCTCGACGGACGCTACCTCGAAGGCGACGAGCTCGCCGCTCTGCTGTCATCGACGGATGTCGTGCTGCTGCCCTACGACTCGCGCGACCAGGCAACCTCCGGAGTCCTCGTCGAAGCGGTCGCCGCAGGCATTCCCGTGGTCGCCACCGGCTTTCCCCATGCGGTCGAGCTGCTGTCGGGCGGCGCGGGAATCATCGTCGCCCATGAGGACCCGCGGTCGATCGCGTCCGCGCTGCGGACGATCCTGACCGGTGACGGCATCGCCAGACGCATGCGAGCGGTCGCGCTGCAGGATGCGGACGATATGACCTGGTCTGCGGTCGCGGACCGCTATCGGCACCTCGCCGCCGCGATGCGCGCGGTGGCGGCGTGATGGACGGTCCTGATCTCTTTCAGCACCTGCGTGCCCTCACCGATCACCGTGGCGTCTTCGAACACGCTCTGCTCGACACCCCCCGCCGCGAACACGGATACTGCGTCGACGACGTTGCCCGTGCACTCATCGTGGTCGTCCGCGAGCCGGACCACGATCCCGAGCTCCAGCGGCTGGGCGAGATCTACCTGGGCTTCCTCGAAGCGGCCATCGGAACGGACGGCCTTGCGCACAACCGCATGGACGAACACGGCGAGTGGACGGATGAGCCGAGCATGGGCGACTGGTGGGGACGGCTGCTCTGGGGACTCGGCACCGCAGCAGCACGGGCACCCGATGCACACATCCGCGCTCGCGCCTTACACGCGTTCGACCGCGCCGCGCAACAAGAATCCCAAGATCTGCGCACCATCGCCTTCGCCGCGCTCGGTGCCAGCGAGGTCGCATCCAGGCATCCGGACGACATGCCTGCCAGGCACCTCCTTCGAGAACTCATCGATGCAATTCCCCAGTCGACGGATACGGACTGGCCGTGGCCCGAGCCGCGCCTGCGATACGCAAACGCCTCCATCGCCGAAGCCCTCATCGCCGCCGGCGGACGGCTGGGCGACGATGAGGCGGTGGGCCGAGGTCTGACACTGCTCGAATTCCTTCTCTCCGTGGAGACCTCGGCCGATCGGCTCTCCGTGACAGGTCACGGCGGGCGCGGACCCGATGATGTCGGACCGCTCTTCGACCAGCAGCCCATCGAAGTCGCCGCGATCGCGGACGCCAGTGCCCGCGCCTTCGAGCAGACAGACGACGACAGGTGGCTCATCGGCATCGCCCTCGCCTGGCAGTGGTTCCGGGGCCGCAACGACAGCCACACTCCCATGGTGGATGAGGGAACCGGCGCAGGCTTCGACGGGCTCGAACGCGACGGCCGCAACGAGAACCGAGGGGCAGAATCAACGTTGGCCGCGATCAGCACGCATCAACAGGCGCGCCGCGTCGGCGCACTGGAGGACACATGACCCTCGTGCGGATGCACTCCGCCGAGCTTCGCCCTGAGCCAGACCGGGTGATCGGGCAGCTCTTCCTCCCGGGAGAGGAGTCGGCGGACACGCACTCACGCGCCTCGGACATAGTCTCCCGCGTCCTCGCCTTGCCCGAACGTGAGACCGAAGAGATCGCGGCCCGGCTGATACAACACTTCAGCAGTCGGCATCCCGACGTCCGGGCGTTGTTCCTCGCGAGCGCGGATGCCGTCAGCTCCCGGCTTGCCGGCCCGGTCGAGATCACGGACTCCCGGCGGATCGTCCTCGGTGCCAGCTTCACCGCAGAGTTCGCACTGGAAGGAGCGGCGCTGTGCAACCCCAGCGCCGTCGAGCACCCGGACCAGAGCGGTATGGGACCCGGACAGCTGCGCGTCGCGATCGCGCTCCGCGCGATCGGGGAAGGGCATCTCTCATCCATCGAGTTCGCCGAAGCCGTCATCGGCCCCGGAACTACCTGGACCTTCCACGACCGCCGCCGGCCCCCTTGGCGCCCGCAGGTGAGCGCCGGCGCCTGGAGCGTCGCCCACTTCCGTGCCGCCGCCGCGCACGAGGGGGTCCTCAACGAAACCTCCCACGCCGTCCTGCGCGAGTTGCCGACACGATTCTCAACGCCGGACATCGACACCGCCGCCACGCTCATCCCCTCCGAGCTGTCATCGCGCGCGGACACCCGTCGACAGATCGACGCACTCCGCGTCATCGCGTCCTCCGCATACAGAGCCGGCTTCCCCCTCGACACCGAGCTGAGTCAACGAGTACTCTCCCCCGTCGCGGCAGAGGAACACCGCGGCATGGAGGACGCGCGATTCGTGCGCTTCACCGACACCGACGGCTCCACCCACTACCGCGCCACCTACACCGCCTACGATGGACGCGACATCGCACCGCGGCTGATAATCACCCCCGACCTCCGCGACTTCCGCGTCCACCGGTTGGTCGGCGACGGCGCACAGAACAAGGGCATGGCGATGTTCCCCCGCCCGGTCGACGGCAGGTACCTGGCGCTGAGCCGGACCGGCGGAGAGAACATCTCCCTCGCCGAATCGGACGACGGGGTGATCTGGACGCAGGCCGGCAGAGTACACGGCCCTCAAGAAGCATGGGAGATCGTCCAAACCGGCAACTGCGGCCCACCACTTGAAACCGAACAAGGCTGGATCGTGCTCACTCACGGCGTCGGCCCCATGCGCACCTACGCCCTCGGGGCCCTGCTGCTCGACCTGCACAACCCGACCAAGGTCCTCGGCCGCACCTCCACCCCGATTCTCGAACCTCACAGTGGGCGGCGCGACGGCTACGTCCCCAACGTGGCCTACTCCTGCGGCGGCATCATTCACGAAGGCGTGCTATGGATCCCGATCGGCATCGCCGACTCGCGCATCGGCGTCTGCTCGGTGGAGCTCACAGACCTTCTCGCCTCCATGACCTGATGACCGCGCTCCCAGCCGGACTCCTGGGGACCGGACGAGGAACTCGTCCATGAATGCCTCGTGAAGGCCAACCGCTCGGTGCGGCGGCGGCGTCCCGACACGCATCGGGCGCGCCGCGACGAAGTCGCGATCGTCTGGTGGGTCGGAGATGCCCTCCTACGCGGGAACAACCTATTCGACGACCTCTAGACATCCGCCCTCGTGGCCGACCGACCGGCTGCCCGTACCGGGGTATCGGGTGAAAGTGTGCTCCACGGAGGGACGCATCGGAGAGCTGCCGAACGTAACGTTCGAATATGACCACGACATCGACCGATGAACTCACGACGCAGAGCGGTCCTTCCCCCAGGATCCGGGCCACCCGCCCTCGACGTGTCGGCGCCGGTGAGGCACACGAGCGGAATGCGAGCGAGTACAGCGAGTTGGCCGCAACGATCAAGGAGATGGGCTTGATGAAGCGGCGTCCGGGCTGGTACCTGGCGCGCTGCCTTATCCTGCTCGCCGCGTACGTCGGCGGCTTCATGGCGCTGTTCGCGCTGGGCTCATCGCCCTGGCAGCTTCTTGTCGGCGCGTACTTCGCGGTCCTGTTCACCCAGACGGCGTTCCTCGCGCATGACGGCGCGCACAAGCAGATCTTCGCCTCGGGCATCCGCAACGAGTGGTTCTCACGCGTCGTCGGCAACCTGCTGGTGGGCCTGAGCTACGGCTGGTGGATGAACAAGCACTCCCGCCACCACGCCAACCCGAACAAGATGGGCAAGGACGGCGACATCAAGCCGGGAGTGATCGTCTTCACGACCGAGGACGCAAGCCAGCATCACGGCTGGCGGGCGGCGGTGATGTCGAAGCAGCACTGGTTCTTCTTCCCGATCCTCACCCTGGCCGGCGCCGACCTGCACGTGAACGCAGTGAAGGCGGTGCTCGGCGGGGAGCAGGTGAAGGCTCGTGGGGTCGAAGCCACGCTCCTCGCGATCCGGCTGATCGGGTTCCCCGCGCTGGTCATCATCGCTGCGGGGCCACTGATGGGTCTGGCGTTCATGGCCGTGCAGGTGGCATTGTTCGGCATCTATATGGGCGGCAGCTTCGCCCCGAATCACAAGGGGATGGCGATCCTGCCGAAGGACTTCTCGATCGACTTCCTGCGCCGTCAGACGCTGACCTCCCGCAATATCAGTGGCGGCCCGGTGGTCGCGACGGGGATGGGCGGGCTGAACTTCCAGATCGAGCATCACCTGTTCCCGAGCATGC
>NZ_MEGA01000080.1:9159-25263 GCF_001725695.1 Microbacterium sp. SCN 71-21 | reverse complement strand
CTCCTCCCATCCCATGAACGAGCGCACCTTGTCGCCGTACGTGTTCCACACCCACACGCCACCGGCGCCGATACCCCCCAGCAGCACCACGACGATGGCGAGGGCGATCCACCCCCGCGCGCGCCGACGTCGCTTCGAGGGCTTCTTCGGCACGGCTCCGACCGTATCGGACGATGCCCGCCCGGTGAAGAGGTCCGCGAGGTCTCCGGGGGCGGACGCTCTTGCGGCGCCGACTGGAGCTGTGCGCTCCGGCGGCCGAGTGACCGGCGGTGGGGTGCTTCCCGACGGAGGCATGGCGGCGGTGGGCGCCGGGGTCAGGCCGGTGAGGCTCGCGGGGTGGAGCGCGTCGGGTTGACTCGGCACGCGCGGGGGCCACGAGGCCGGTGTCGGGCTGACGGGGGCGGCGTCGGGCGCCGGCTGCTGCTGCCCGGTGGTTTCGCGGGTCAGTCGCTCGCGAAGCTCGCGGCGGGTGAGCGGCGCCGTCTCGGTGCCCGGCTCGGCGGATGCGGGCGTCTCGCCGGTCGCACTCGTCCGCGGCCGGTTGGCGGGCAGCTGCGAGTACAGGGTCGAGAACGGATCGTCCGCGCTCTTCTCGTCAGTCATTCGGCGTGGCCTCCTCGGGCGCGGGCACGACGGCCCCGGGGGTGCGCCCGGTCTGCTTCTCGGTGTCGATCGCGTTCTGCAGGAGAATCACTGCGGCGACCTGATCGACGATGTTACGAGACTGTCGCTGCGAACGCCCGGAGCCACGCAGGGCCGCGTGCGCGGAGACCGTGCTCAGGCGCTCGTCGACGAGGCGCACGGTTACACCGGAGGCGGCCAGTTGCGCCGCGAACTCGCGCGCATCCGCTGTCGACGCGGTCTCCCGACCCGACAGCGCGACGGGCAACCCGACGACGAACTCGATTGCGTCCCACTCCGCGCCGATCTCCCGCACGCGGGCGACGGCCGCGTCTGTGCGCGGCACGGTCTCCACGGGGGTCGCGAGCAAGCCGTCCGGGTCGCAGCGGGCGACGCCGACCCGGGCGGTGCCGACGTCGACGCCGATCCGGATGCCGCGTCGGAACCCCGTCACGTCACGCGACCTCGAGAGCCCGAACCGCCGCCGAGAGCGCATCGGGCAGGAGCGCGGCATCCGTACCGCCGCCCTGGGCGACATCGTCGCGCCCGCCGCCGCCGCCGCCGAGCACGCCGGCCGCGGTCTTCGCGAGCACACCCGCCTTGGCTCCGGCCTCGCGTGCGCGGGCGGTGGTCGCGGCGATCACGACGGGTCGGTCGCCGGCCACGGCGCCGAGCACGATCACGGCGGGCTCGTCGCCGAGTCGATCGCGCACGGCCAGCGCCACCGTGCGCAGGTCGTCGGCCGAGCCGACGGCGCCGATCGCGGCGCTCACGACGCGGAACGGTCCGGTGGTCGTCGCCGACGCGGCGAGCTCGGGGGCGCGCTCGGCGAGCTTGCCGGCCTCGAACGCCGCGATCTTCTTCTCGGCGGCCTTCAGGTTGGCGCCGAGCTCGGCGATGCGCGCGACGAGCTGG
This sequence comes from Microbacterium sp. SCN 71-21, assembly GCF_001725695.1. NCBI lineage: Bacteria > Bacillati > Actinomycetota > Actinomycetes > Micrococcales > Microbacteriaceae > Microbacterium > Microbacterium sp. SCN 71-21. The sequence continues at coordinate 23,727 of NZ_MEGA01000080.1, read as the reverse complement.
TCGCGCGGAGCCTTGAGGTTCGCAGACAGCTCGGCGACCAGCGCTCGTTCGGCCGCGAGCTCGCGGAACGCGTCGTGCCCGACGAGGGCCTCCACACGGCGGTTGGACGCGCCCACCGAGGACTCACTGACGAGCGAGATCAGCCCGATCTCAGCGCTCGTGGCCACGTGGGTTCCCGCACAGAGCTCGCGCGACCACGGGCCGCCGATGTCGACCATCCGCACGGTCTCGCCGTACTTCTCGCCGAACAGCGCCATCGCGCCGAGCTCCTTGGCGTCGGCGAGCGGCAGCACGCGGGTCGTGACCTCGAGGTTGTCGTAGATCGCGTTGTTGGCGATCTCCTCGATCTCCGTGCGCGTCTCGGCCGACAGCGCCTGGCTCCACGAGAAGTCGAAGCGCATGTAGCCGGCGCGGTTCAGCGAACCCGCCTGCGTCGCGGTCTTCCCCAGCGTGTCGCGCAGGGCCGCGTGCACGAGGTGCGTCGCGGAGTGGGCCTGACGTGCTGCGCGACGGTTCGCGCGGTCGACGACGGATGTCGCGGGGGCGCCGAGACCGACGTCGCCGCGGGTCACCTCGACCGTGTGGCTCACAAGGCCGGGCACGGGCTTCTGCACGTCGAGCACCTCGAGCTCGTACCCGGGCCCGACGATCACGCCCTTGTCGGCGACCTGTCCGCCCGACTCGGCGTAGAGCGCGGTCTCCCGCAGGATGACCTCGGCGATCTGGCCCTCGGTGGCGCGGTCGGTCGGCACGCCGTCGACGAGGATGCCGAGCACCGACGACTCGGTCTCGAGGTCGGTGTAGCCGGTGAAGACGGTCTCGCCCTTCGCGCGGAAGTCGCCGTAGACGCTGACGTCGGCGAGGGCGCGCTTGCGGGACTTCGCATCGGCCTTCGCGCGTGCCTTCTGCTCCCGCATCAGGGTGTCGAAGCCGTCGCGATCGACGGTGATGCCCGCCTCCTCGGCGATCTCGAGCGTCAGGTCGATCGGGAAGCCGTAGGTGTCGTGGAGCAGGAACGCCTCGCTGCCGGCGAGCTCGGAGCCACCGGCATCCTTCGTCTGCGTCACCGCGAGATCGAGGATCGTCGACCCCGACGCGAGCGTGCGCAGGAACGTCTCCTCCTCGGCGAACGCGTACTGCGAGATGCGCGCCCAGTCCTCGTCGACGACCGGGTAGGCGCTCTTCATCGCATCGCGCGACGCGGAGAACAGCTCGGGGAAGGTGGGGGCGTCGACGCCGAGCAGGCGCATCGCGCGGATCGAGCGGCGCATGAGCCGGCGCAGGATGTAGCCGCGTCCCTCGTTGGACGGCGTGACGCCGTCGGAGAGCAGCATGAGCGACGAGCGGATGTGGTCGGCGATGACGCGGTAGCGCACGTCATCCTCGTGCACGGCGCCGTACGGCCGTCCCGAGAGCGCGACGGCACGGTCGAGCACCGGACGCACCTGGTCGGTCTCGTACATGTTGTCGACACCCTGCTTGATGAACGCGACACGCTCGAGGCCCATGCCGGTGTCGATGTTCTTCTTGGGGAGCTCCCCCACGACGTCGAACTCGGTCTTCGAGCGCACGTTCGTGATGGCGTACTGCATGAACACGAGATTCCAGATCTCGGTGAAGCGGCTGTCGTCGACCGCAGGGCCGCCGTCGCGGCCGTACTTGGGGCCGCGGTCGAAGTAGATCTCCGAGCAGGGGCCGGCGGGGCCCGGCTGGCCGGTGGACCAGTAGTTGTCCTCGGCGCCGAAGCGCTGGATGCGCTCCTCCGGGAGTCCGGCGATCTTCTTCCACAGCGAGGCGGCTTCGTCGTCGTCCTCGTAGACGGTGACCCACAGGTCGCGCTCATCGAACCCGAGTCCGCCGTCGGCCTCGCTCGAGGTGAGCAGCTCCCACGCGTAGCCGATCGCGCCTTCCTTGAAGTAGTCGCCGAACGACCAGTTGCCGAGCATCTGGAAGAACGTGCCGTGACGGGCGGTCTTGCCGACCTCTTCGATGTCGTTCGTGCGGATGCACTTCTGCACGTCGGCGGCGCGCGGGTACGGCGGCGGAACCGTGCCGTTGAGGTAGGGGATGAAGGGCACCATGCCCGCGATCGTGAACAGGATCGACGGGTCGTCGCTGACGAGGGACGCCGACGGCACGATGGTGTGGCCGTTGCGCTCGAAGTAGTCCAGGTAGCGCTGCGCGATCTCGGCGGTCTTCATGCGGGAGTCCTCATGGTGAACGGGCGGTGCCGGAGCCCGGCCCGCGGATGTCTCAGGGTGATCAGTCGTTCGCCGGCCGGGAGGCGGCATCCGCGACGGCCTCGGCGGCCTCGTGGACGGCGTCGCCGACGGTCTCGCCGAAGCGCGCCTGCTGCTCGCGGTACGCGTCGGTGACGCGTTCGGTGAACTCGGTGATGCGCGCGTCGATGTCGGCGAGCACCTCGTGACCGCGAGGATCCTTGTTCACGACGTGCGCGACCACGAAGCCGGCAGCGGCGCCGAGCACGAACCAGAGCACGTTCTTCACAGTCAGATCACTTCCTCGTCGGGCGCGACTCTCACGTCCGTGGTCCATCGTAGGCGACGGGTGGTGTCCGTCGGCGGGCGCCGGCGGCGCAGATACGAGAAGGGCGCCGGGTTTCCCCGACGCCCTTCTCGGTGCGACTCAGCGTGCGGCGTAGTACTCGACGACGAGCTGCACGTCACAGGTGACGGGCACCTCGACGCGCTTCGGGCGACGCACGAGGCGCGCCTGGAGCTTGTCGAGCTCGACCTCGAGGTAACCCGGAACGGCCGGCAGCACGTCGGCGTGACCGCCGGCGGCCGCGACCTGGAAGGGCTCGCTGCCCTCGCTGCGGGCCTTGACGTGGATGAGCTGGCCGGGCTTCACGCGGAACGACGGGCGGTCCACGATCTGGCCGTCGACCAGGATGTGACGGTGGGTCACGAACTGGCGGGCCTGGGCGGTGGTGCGGGCGAAGCCGGCGCGCAGCACGAGCGCGTCGAGACGCATCTCGAGCAGCTCGACCAGGTTCTCACCGGTCAGGCCGTCGGTGCGGCGGGCCTCATTGAACGCGATGCGCAGCTGCTTCTCGCGGATGCCGTACTGCTCGCGCAGACGCTGCTTCTCACGCAGACGGACGGCGTAGTCGCTGTCGGCCTTGCGCTTGGTGCGGCCGTGCTCGCCCGGAGCGTAGGGACGCTTCTCGAGGTAGCGGGCGGCCTTGGGGGTGAGTGCCACGCCGAGGGCGCGGGACAGGCGGACCTTGCGGCGGTCCTGGGACTTCGTGACCACGAAGTGTTCCTTCCGATGACGCGGCCGTGTCTCTCACGGCCCGCGGACGTATCTCCCTCTCCCGCCCTCTCGGTGTGCACGCCGGGGCGCACCGTGAGGTGTTCCAGGAAGGAGGGGATGCCCGAAAACCGGTTTCGAGCCGGTCCATGCTACCAGACCGGCCCGCGCCGGCCTGGCCGCGTCATCCGTCGCCCAGAATGCGCCGGATGCGCTCGAGCCGAGCCTGCACGTCGCGCTCCTGGCCGTGCGCCGTCGGCGTGTAATAGCGGCGCCCGACCAGCGGGTCGGGAAGGTACTGCTGTGCGGCGACGCCGAGGTCGGTGTCGTGCGGATAGACGTAGCCCTTGCCGTGTCCGAGCCGCTTCGCGCCCGCGTGATGCGCGTCGCGCAGATGCGGCGGAACGGCGCCGAACGACCCCGCCCGCACGTCGGCGATGGCCGCGTCGATCGCCAGGTACGCCGCGTTCGACTTCGCGGTCGTCGCGAGGTACGCGGTCGCCTCGGCGAGCGGGATGCGCCCCTCGGGCATGCCGATGAACGCGACCGCGTCGGCGGCGGCGACGGCGATCTGCAGCGCGTGCGGATCGGCGAGGCCGATGTCCTCGGCGGCGGAGATGACGAGGCGTCGGGCGATGAACCGCGGGTCCTCCCCCGCCTCGATCATGCGCGCGAGGTAGTGGATCGCGGCATCCACATCGGAACCGCGGATCGACTTGATGAAGGCGCTGATCACGTCGTAGTGCTCGTCGCCCTGCCGGTCATAGCGCAGGAGCGCGCGGTCGACCGCCGCCGCGACGTGCTCGGCCGTGACCCGGGGTGTCGCCTCGTCGTCATCGGATGCCGCGTCTCCCGCCGCGAGCGTCGCCGCCGCCTCCAGCGCGGTCAGCGCCCGACGCGCGTCACCGGATGCGAGCCGCACCAGCGCGCCGCGCGCGTCGTCGTCGAGCGCCACCGCGCCGGAGAGCCCGCGCGGATCGGCGACCGCGCGGTCGACGAGCGACCCGAGGTCGTCGTCGGTGAGCGCGCGCAGCGTCAGCAGCAGCGAGCGCGACAGGAGAGGCGCGATGACCGAGAAGGACGGGTTCTCGGTCGTCGCGGCGATCAGCACGACCCAGCCGTTCTCGACGCCCGGCAGCAGGGCGTCCTGCTGCGCCTTCGTGAAGCGATGGATCTCGTCGAGGAACAGGATCGTGGACTGCCCGTACAGGTCGCGCTGGTTCAGGGCGTCCTGCATGACCTCGCGCACGTCCTTCACCCCCGCGGTGATGGCCGACAGCTCGACGAACCGGCGCCCCGACGAGCGGGCGATCGCCTGCGCGAGCGTGGTCTTGCCGGTGCCGGGCGGCCCCCACAGGATGACCGACACCGCGGCGGCGCTGCGGGAGTCGGGCGAGGCGAGCGCCACGAGCGGCGACCCCGGACGCAGCAGATGCCCTTGACCCGCTACCTCGTCGAGCGACGTCGGGCGCATGCGCACCGCCAGCGGCGTCGGGGACGACAGCAGGGGCGCGGAACTCACCACGCCAGGCTAGCGGCGCCATGAGACACCGACGCTTTGGCCGCCCACCGGATCACTGCGTAGGATCGGTGCGCTCAACGACCAGTGCAGGAGGACCCGTGGCCGCAGGCGGAAAGTCGCGCGACGAGAGGGTGGCGCGCGAGCGCGCCAGGGCGTACCAGGCCCGCCGTGCGCTGCACGAGGCGAGCCGGCGCCGTCGCGTCCGCGACAACACGATCGCCGCCGTCGCCGGCGGCATCCTGATCCTCCTCCTCGCGGCGGGCGCAGCCACCGGCGCGGCGGAGGTTCGCCTACTACTCCGTCGGACCCGGCGCGCCCGCGCCGTCGCCCAGCCCCACCCCGACCGTGAACCCGAGCGATCAGCCGCTCTTCTTCCCGACCCCCCGCGCGACGGATTCGCCCAGTCCGACCCCGTGACGCGTGACGACGCCCCGACCGGGCCGTCGGAGGGCGCGTACTAGGCTGAGCACGTCCATCCGACCGCCCGGCGAACCGCTTGAGGTGCACCCGTGACTGCCACGAACGACCAGACTCCTGACGTCCCCGCCGCCGAGGCGGACCCGACGCCCGAGACCCCGGCCGAAGAGACCCCTGCCACCGACGTCACTGCAGACGTCGAGGCCACCCCCGACGTCGCCGACGAGGCGTCTGCCCCGGCCGCGATCGCCGCGGTCGAGGCATCCGGGGACGAGGCGCCCGCGGTCGAGAGCCCGGCGCCCGACGCTCCGGTCGAGGACGACACGGTGACGGCTGCCGCGCCGGCACCGGCACCCGTTCCGTCACCGTCGCGCGCGATCCCCGTGCCCACCCGCCCGCGCTCCGCCGCGCCGGTGGCTGCGCCCGCCGCGACCACGGAGCCCTGGGGGCGTGTGGAAGAGGACGGCACCGTGTCGGTGCGCGAGTCCGCCGGATGGCGCATCGTCGGCCAGTACCCCGACGGGTCCACCGACGAGGCCCTCGCCTACTTCGAGCGCAAGTACGCCGATCTCGCGGGCGAGGTGGTGCTCCTCGAGGCGCGTCACCGCCGCGGAGGCGCGGGCGCCGCCGACCTGAGCTCCACCGCCGCCGCCGTGCGCGAGCGCGTCGTGGGCGCGGCCGCGGTCGGCGACCTCGAAGGACTCGCCGCGCGACTCGACGCTCTCGTGGCGGCGCTGAGCGCCGCCACCGAGGTCGAGGCGCAGCAGGCCAGGGAGGCCGTCGACGAGGCGATCGCCGAGCGCACCGCGATCGTGGAGAAGGCGGAGGCTCTCGCCGCCCGCGACCCTCAGAGCGTGCAGTGGAAGCAGACCACGGCCGACATCGCCACGCTCTTCGACCAGTGGCAGAACCACCAGCAGAACGGTCCCCGTCTCCCCCGCGCCATCTCTCAGAAGCTCTGGGGCCGCTTCCGTGACGCGCGCGCGACGATCGACCGTCACCGTCGCGCCTACTTCGCCGACCTCGACGAGACCCACAAGTCGGCGCGCGACAGCAAGTCGCGTCTGGTCGAGCGGGCCGAGGCCCTCGCCCCGCGCGGCGAGGACGGCATCGCCGCCTACCGCACCCTCCTCGACGAGTGGAAGAGCGCGGGCCGCGCGGGCAAGAAGATCGACGACGCCCTGTGGGCCCGGTTCAAGGCCGCCGGTGACGTGCTCTACGGCGCCCGTTCCGACCGCGAGAGCGTCGAGGCCGAGGAGTCGAAGGAGCGCATCGAGCTCAAGCGGGCGCTGCTCACCGAGGCCGCCGCGGTTCCGGGCGAGAAGGACCTTGCCGCCGCGCGGCAGTTGCTCACCGGTCTCCAGCGTCGCTGGGACGAGATCGGCCGCATCTTCCCCCGTGACAAGGAGCGCCAGCTCGACGACGAACTTCGTCGCATCGAGCAGGGCGTGCGCGACCGCGAGCAGACGCACTGGCGTGAGAACAACCCCGAGACGAAGGCGCGTGCGAACGACATGACGCGTCAGCTCGAGGATGCCATCGCGAAGCTCGAGGACGACCTCGCCGCGGCGAAGGCGACCGGCGACAGCCGCAAGGTCAAGGCGGCGACCGAGGCGCTCGAGGCGCGTCGCGGCTGGCTGCGCGCCATCGGCGGCTGACGCCTTCTCCACAGCTTCGACCCGCCGGTCCGGCGAGCGGATGCCGCGTGCGGCACCATGGCTCGCATGGGATCGCCGTTCGTGTACGTCGCAGGTGACCGCTTGTCGGTCGCGGAGTTGAGTGCGGCGCGCATCGACGGCGACCTCGTCGAGGTCGGCGATGCGTTCATGCCCGCCGACGCCATCGAGACCCCCGCGATCCGGGCGGCCTCCCTCGCCCAGCTTGTGCCGGCCAACACCGCGCTCGTCGGTCGCAGCGCCGCCTGGGTCCACGGAGCGTTGCTCCCGCTGCCCGAGCGTCAGAGCGTGCAGCGCGCGGTCGCGCACCGCATCGGCCAGCCCGTCGACCGGCGCCTCGTGTACAGCGATCAGGGTCTTCCCGCCGACGCCGTCGAGCTCTGCGGCGGCGTGGCTGTGACATCCGCCGTGTACACCACGACCGACCTCGCCCGTGCGGGCGACGACGTCGCGGTGCGCGCGCTGTGCGACGCTCATCCCGCGCCGGCTGTGCGGGTACGTGACGCCTACGCTCTGCTGCAGGCGGCGGGCCCGCTGCACCACAAGCGCCGCGGCCTCGCGCTGCTGGAGGCTCTGATCGACGAGCTCAGGACGACGTGACGCGGTAGACGTCGTAGACCGCGTCGATGCGACGCACCGCGTTGAGCACGCGGTCGAGGTGCACGGTGTCGCCCATCTCGAACACGAACCGGCTGAGCGCGAGGCGGTCGTCGGTGGTCGACACCGTCGCCGACAGGATGTTGACGTGATGCTCGCTGAGCACGCGGGTCACGTCGCTGAGCAGTCCCGATCGGTCGAGGGCCTCGACCTGGATCTGCACCAGGAACACGCTCTTCGTGGTCGGTGCCCACTCGACGTCGATGAGCCGCTCCGGGTTGTCCATGAGCGCCTTCACGTTCGTGCAGTCGGTGCGGTGCACGGAGACGCCGCTGCCGCGCGTCACGAACCCGACGATCTCGTCGCCCGGGACCGGGGTGCAGCACTTCGCGAGTTTCACGAGGATGTCGGGAGCGCCGCGCACGAGGACGCCCGAGTCACCGTCACGCGGCGCGCGGCTGCGGCCGACGTGGGGCAGCTCGATGGCCCCCGTGGAGGTGTCTCCCTCCGCGACGAGCGCGGTGACCTTCTCAATGACCGATTGGGTGGAGACGTGCCCTTCGCCGACGGCGGCGTACAGGGCGGAGACGTCTTCGTACTTCAGCTGGTGCGCGACCTGGGAGAAGGAGTCCTGGTTCATCAGGCGTTGCAGGGGCAGGTTCTGCCGCCGCATCGCGCGGGCGATCGACTCCTTGCCCTGTTCGATCGCCTCTTCGCGGCGCTCCTTCGTGAACCAGCCGCGGATCTTGTTGCGCGCGCGGGTGCTCTTGACGAATGTGAGCCAGTCCTGGCTCGGGCTCGCATCCGGGTTCTTCGAGGTGAACACCTCGACGACGTCGCCCGAGTTCAGTTCGCTCTCGAGCGGAACGAGACGCCCGTTGACCTTCGCCCCCATCGTGCGATGGCCGATCTCGGTGTGCACCGCATAGGCGAAGTCGACCGGAGTCGCGCCGGACGGGAGCCCGATCACGCGTCCCTTCGGCGTGAAGACGTAGACCTCCTTGGCGCCGATCTCGAACCTCAACGACTCGAGGAACTCGCCGGGGTCAGCGGTCTCGGCCTGCCAGTCGGAGATGTGGGCGAGCCACGCCATGTCGGTGTCGACGGTGCGGTCGTCGGTGCGACTGCCCGACATCCGCTCCTTGTACTTCCAGTGCGCCGCGACGCCGTACTCGGCCTGCTGGTGCATCTCGTTCGTGCGGATCTGGATCTCGACCGTACGACCGCCCGGGCCGATCACCGTGGTGTGCAGCGACTGGTAGAGGTTGAACTTCGGCGTCGCGATGTAGTCCTTGAAGCGGCCGGGTAGTGGCGTCCAGCGGGCGTGGATCGAGCCCAGCACGGCGTAGCAGTCGCGCACGGTCGCGACGATCACGCGGATGCCGATCAGGTCGTAGATGTCGTCGAACTCCCGACCGCGCACCACCATCTTCTGATACACGGAGTACAGCTGCTTCGGACGACCCATGACGCGCCCGCGGATGCGCAGCTCGCGCAGATCCGCATCGACGGAGTCGATCACACTGTGCACGTACTGCTCGCGCTGGGGCGTGCGCTGCTTGACCAGACTCTCGATCTCGGCGTAGAGCTTGGGGTGCAGTACGGCGAACGAGAGGTCCTCGAGCTCCGACTTGATCGCCTGGATGCCGAGGCGGTGCGCGAGCGGAGCGTAGATCTCGAGAGTCTCGCGCGCCTTCTTCTGCGCCTTCTCGGGCGGCACGAAACCCCACGTGCGCGCGTTGTGGAGCCGGTCGGCGAGCTTGATGAGGAGCACGCGGATGTCTCGCGACATCGCGACGATCATCTTGCGGACCGTCTCGGCCTGCGCGCTCTCGCCGTACTTGACCTTGTCGAGCTTCGTGACACCGTCGACGAGCATCGCGACCTCGTCGCCGAACTCCGCCGTCAACTGGTCGAGGCTGTAGTCCGTGTCCTCGACGGTGTCGTGCAGCAGGGCCGCAGCGATCGCCTTCGGTCCGAGACCGAGATCGGCGAGCACCTGAGCGACCGCGAGCGGGTGCGTGATGTACGGCTCACCGCTCTGGCGCTTCTGGTCGCGGTGCGCGCGCTCCGCGACGGTGTATGCGCGCTCGATGACAGCGAGGTCGCCGCGCGGATGATGCGTGCGCACCGTGCGCACGAGCTGGTCGACATCGTCGCGCCGGTGCGCGCGGGAGAAGATCCGAGGCACGAGCCGCCGCAGCGAAGAGGCCTGGGGCGCGGCCGGAACGGTCTCGGTCACTCGCGTCTCACCGCCCTTCGCCGGATCGGATCATCCTACGCCCGCTGCCGAGGTGGACGGCCGCTCAGGCGGCGACCTCTGCCTTGCTCCGAGAGGCGCGCACGCGGGCGTCGCGCGCCTTGACCTTCGGCTCGTTCTCACGGAACAGCGAGTACAGCGGCGCCGCCACGAAGATCGTCGAGTAGGCAGCCACGATCGTTCCGACGAAGATCGACAGCGAGATGTCGGTGAGCGTCTGTGCACCCAGCCAGAACGCGCCGATGAACAGGATCGCACCGGTCGGGAGCACCGCGACGATGGTCGTGTTGATCGAACGGATGAGCGTCTGGTTGACAGCCAGGTTCACCGACTCGCCGAACAGGCGACCGGCCGCCTCACCGCCTTCGCGCGTGTTCTCCCGGATCTTGTCGAACACGACTGTCGTGTCGTAGAGCGAGTACGCCAGGATCGTGAGGAATCCGATCACCGCGGCGGGCGAGATCGCGAAGCCGCAGACCGCGTAGATGCCGATCGTGATCACCAGCACGTCCACCACGCCGATGACGGCCGCGGCCGACATCTTCCACGTGCGGAAGTAGAGCGCGAGGATGAGGAACGTCAGCGCGAGGAAGATCGCGAGTCCCCAGAGCGACTGGCGCGTGACATCCGCGCCCCACGCCGGACCGATGAACGAGTCGGTGACGTCGGTCTGCGGCACGTCGAACGCCGTGGCGAGCGCCTGGCTGACCTGCTGAGTCTGCTCGGGCGTCATCTGGTTCGTCTCGACCTGAACCGAGGTGCCCCCGACCGTGGTGACGCTCGAGACCGAGCCGGGGACGACACCGTTGACGGCGTTCGTCGCGGTGAGCTGATCGGGGTTCGTCAGACCGCTCACGGTGAACTGCGAGCCGCCGGTGAACTCGATCGAGAAGTGGATCGGGCGCACGAGGGGAACGAGCACCGACGCGATCACGAGCACCGCCGCGATGATGAACCACACACGACGACGGCCGACGAAGGGGAAGGACGTCTTGCCGGTGTAGAGGTCGTTTCCGAGCTGATTCATGGAGCGCATCAGTCGTCTCCCTCCTTGGTCGCGGTCGTGGTCCCGCCGCCGAGTTCGGCCGCGCGCTTTCGCTCGGCGATCGTCTGCCGGCGCTCCGCCTCCTTGCGCGACTTGGCCGAACGCCCGGCGGTCGCCGCTGCCGGGGCGCGGAACTGGGCGCGGCCGCGGTAGACGGCGCCGAGCGCCTCGGGGTCGAGACCCGAGAGCGGGTGCCCCGAGCCGAAGAACCGGGTGCGTGCCAGCAGCTGCATGACAGGGTGCGTGAACAGGATGAAGATGAGCACGTCGATCGCGGTCGTGATGCCGAGCGTGAACGCGAAGCCCTTCACCGTCGCATCCGCGAGGATGTAGAGCACGACGGCCGCGAGCACGTTGATCGACTTCGAGATGTAGATCGTGCGCTTCGCCCGGCCCCAGCCGTCCTCGACGGCGGAGGTGATCGACTTGCCGTCGCGCAGCTCGTCGCGGATGCGCTCGAAGTACACGATGAACGAGTCGGCGGTGAAGCCGATCGTCACGATCAGACCGGCGACACCGGCGAGAGACAGGCGGAAGCCCATGCGCCACGCCAGGATGCAGAGCACCGCGTACGTGATGACCGCCATCACCGCGAGGGACGCGATGATCACCGAGCCGAGAGCCCGGTAGACGATGAGCGAGTAGATCGCGACGAGCGCCAGACCGATGAGTCCCGTGATCAGACCGATCATGAGCTGCTGTGAGCCGAGGGTCGCCGAGATGGTGTCGGAGCTCTGCACCGAGAAGCTCAGCGGCAGAGCACCGAACTTGAGCTGGTCGGCGAGCGTGGTCGCGCTCTCCTGCGTGAACGAGCCCGAGATCTGCGGTTTGCCGTCGGTGATCACGGCGTTCATGCTGGGGGCGGAGAGAACGGATCCGTCCAGCACGAAGGCGAACTGGTTGAGCGGCGCCGTCTGGCTGTAGAGGCGCTTGCTGATGTCGCCGAAGGTCTGGGTTCCCTCGCCGTTGAACACGAGGTTCACGACCCACTGGCCGTTCTGCGTGTTCAGACCGGCACTGGCGTCGGTGATGGCGGAGCCGTCGAGCTCGACGGGCCCGAGGATGTACTTCGCGGTGTTGGTCGAGTCGCAGGTGACGAGCGGCTTGTCCTTGGGCGCGTTCGCGGGGTCGTTCGTCGTCGCCGAGCAGTTGTAGGCCTGATACTCCGCCTGCAGCGCCGGGGTGATCCACGAGGTGTCACTGCCGCTCGTGGGCGACGCGGTCGGGGTCGACTGCAGGGTGGGCGCCGGCGTCGGGTAGGGCGTCTGGTTCCCGTCCTGTCCGGTGAAGCTGCCGGTGACGTCGGCCGACGTGTACAGCACGGCCCGCAGCTGCAGCTGGGCCGAGGCCTCGATGCGCTGTCGCGTCTGCTCGTCCGCCGTTCCGGGGATCTGCACGACGATGTTGCGGCCGCCCTCTGTCGAGACGGATGCCTCGGACACACCCGACGCGTCGATGCGCTGGCGGATGATCGACACCGCCTGGTTCATCTGCGTGTCGGTGGGTGCCGCGCCGTCGACGGTCTGCGCCTGCAGGATAATCTGCGTGCCGCCCTGGAGGTCGAGCGCGAGCTGCGGGGCCCACGACGACTTCTGGAACACGTAGACGCCGAGGGCGTTGATGCCGAACAGCACGGCGATCACGGCCAGCAGGCCGATGAGGGCACGCCAGGCGTGCTTGACGGGGGTGGATGTCGCCACTGATCAGGTCTTTCGGAAGGGGTGCGCGGGCACCGTGTCAGGCGTCGGTGCCGTTCTTCTTCTCGTCGTCGGCGTCGGCGGCCTTCTTCTGGTCGTCGCTGATCGAGGAGATCTCGCCGCTGGCGACGCCGGCCTCGTACTCGTCGTGGGTGGCCTCGGCCTCGAGGTACTCGTCCTCGGTGACGACCTCGTCGATCGGGTCGACGACGCGAAGGATCGCCTGGCTGTGTACCTCGATCTCGACGCCGGGGGCGATCGAGACCACGGCCGGCTGGTCGAGGTTGTCGGAGTCGAAGGTCACGATGGTGCCGTACAGGCCTCCCTGCAGCAGCACCTTGGCGCCGGGGACGGTCTGACGCGCGCGGGCCTCGACCTCGGCCTTCTGCTTCTGCATGCGGCGTCGGGAGCTCCAGAACATGAAGACCAGGAGCAGGACGAGCAGGATGAGCAGGCCGTAGTTGCTGAAGAACGTGCCGAAGTCCATGCGGGCGCGGAGCCTTTCAGATGAGGCGCACTCAAGATGGGCGCCGTAGGGAGAGGGCGGCGAAAGCCTTCAGCGATTATAGGTCATCCATATCGAGCGTTCCGGTCGCATGTGCCGGGGCCACACCGAGATGGGCATACGCCTCGGGCGTGGCGACGCGCCCGCGGGGCGTGCGACCCATGAGTCCGATGCGCACGAGGTAGGGCTCGACGACCGACTCGATCGTGTCGGCCTCCTCTCCGACCGTCACCGAGAGGGTGCCGAGGCCGACGGGCCCGCCGCTGAAACGGCGGATGAGGACGTCGAGCACCGCACGGTCGAGCCGATCGAGACCGATCGGGTCGACGTCGTAGAGCTCGAGCGCGGCGCCGACGGCCGCGACATCCGTGCCCGCGCCCCCGTGTACGAGCAGGTAGTCACGTACGCGGCGCAGCAGTCGGTTCGCGATGCGGGGTGTCCCCCGGGAGCGGCGGGCGATCTCGGCGCGCGCGCGGGCGGACAATTCGACCCCGAGCACGATTGCCGAGCGCTCGACGACGCGTTCGAGCTCGGCGGGGTCGTAGTACTCCAGATGGGCGGTGAAGCCGAACCGGTCGCGCAGTGGGTTCGGCAGCATGCCGGAGCGCGTCGTCGCGCCCACGAGCGTGAAGGGGGCGAGATCGAGCGGGATCGAGGTGGCGCCGGCGCCCTTGCCCACCATGATGTCGATGCGGAAGTCCTCCATTGCGAGATACAGCATCTCCTCCGCCGAACGGGCCATCCGGTGGATCTCGTCGATGAACAGAACCTCCCCCGGCTGCAGGCTCGACAGCAGCGCCGCGAGGTCCCCCGCGTGCTGGATCGCGGGGCCGCTCGAGAGCCTCAGGGGACGCCCGCTCTCGTGCGCGACGATCATCGCGAGGGTGGTCTTACCGAGCCCCGGGGGGCCGGCGAGCAGGATGTGATCGGCGGGCCGCTCCTGGATGCGGGCGGCATCGAGCAGCAGCTGCAACTGCCCGCGCACCTTGGGCTGCCCGATGAACTCGGCGAGCGACGTCGGGCGCAGTGCGCCCTCGATGGCGAGCTCGGTCTCATCGACCGCCTGCGGGTTCACCTCATCCACGCACATGCTCCCCTCGCGCGGGCCCGAGCTCGGCGAGGGCGAGCCGGAGCAAGGCGGGAACGCTGCGTTCGGTCGCGGGCGCGCTCTCGATGACGGATGTCGCGGTCTCCTGTGCGACCCGGTCGTTCCAGCCGAGACCGTTCAGGGCCGCGGTGAGCTGGGTGAGCAGCGCGGCGTCTCCCCCGCCCGTCGGAGAGGTCGAGGCAGCTGGCGGCGGGGCGAGGCGCCCGGCGAGCTGCACGACGATGAGCTTCGCCGTCTTCGGACCGATCCCGGAGACGCGCCGGAACGGCGCGTCGTCCTCGGCGGCAACGGCGGCGGCGATCTGGTCGATCGACAGGTGCGAGAGCACGCCGAGGGCCGACTTCGGACCGACGCCGGAGACGCCGAGGAGCGCCAGGAACACGACGAGCTCGGCGCGCTCGGTGAACCCGACGAGCTGCATCGCGTCTTCGCGCACGACGAGATGCGTGTGCAGCAGCACCTCGGCGC
>NZ_MEGA01000080.1:0-9077 GCF_001725695.1 Microbacterium sp. SCN 71-21 | reverse complement strand
TCGACGACGACGGTGTCGCCGTCGACGTACAGCACGGAGCCGCGCACGGAAGCGATCATGGCTCCACCCTACGAGACGGTTCGCAGATATGTTCGAGCGACACGCTAGCGGCGGGCGCGGCGCTCGGCGTCGGCCCAGGCGCGCTGCGCCGGCGTCAGGGCGGATGCCCCGGGGGCGGCGGGGCCGCGACGCCAGGCGTGGCAGAGCGCGAGGGCCAGGGCGTCCGCGGCATCCGCCGGCTGCGGGGGTGCGTCGAGGCGCAGCAGGCGCGCGATCATCGCCTGCACCTGCGCCTTGTCGGCTGAGCCGTAGCCGGTGACGGCGGCCTTCACCTCGGACGGCGTGTGGGTCGCGGCCTCGAGGCCGAACTCGGCGGCGACGAGCAGCGCGATGCCGCTCGCCTGCGCCGTGCCCATGACGCTGTGCCGGTTGTGCTGGGCGAAGACGCGCTCGACGGCGACCACGTGGGGCTGATGGACGGCGACGACCTCGCGGATACCGTCGGCGATGAGGCGCAGGCGCCGCTGGATCGCGAGGTCGGGTGAGGAGCGCACGACCCCGACGTGCACGAGGCGCGCAGAGCGGTCGGGAGCGACATCCACCACGCCCACGCCGCAGCGGGTGAGGCCGGGGTCGATGCCCAGCACGCGCAGCGAAGGGGTGGTCACTCCCCCACGCTAACGATCGCGGGTCGCGGCGCTCGAGCGGCGCGCCCGCGTGCGATCACTCGTCCTCTTCGAGCTCGGCCTGCACCTCGGCGGTGAGGTCGAAGTTCGAGTAGACGTTCTGCACGTCGTCGCTGTCCTCGAGGGCGTCGATGAGGCGGAACACCTTGCGGGCGGTCTCGGCGTCGATCTCGACCTTGAGGGTCGGGACGAACTCGACGTCGGCCGACTCGTACTCGATGCCGGCGTCGACGAGCGCGCTGCGGACGGCCACGACATCGGATGCCTCGGTGATGACCTCGAAGCCCTGGGCGTGGGGCTCGATCTCCTCGGCGCCCGCCTCGAGGGCCGCGAGCATGACGTCGTCCTCGGTCGTGCCCTCCTCAGAGACGACGATGACGCCCTTGCGGGAGAAGTTGTAGGCGACCGAACCGGGGTCCGCGAGGGTGCCGCCGTTGCGGCTGAGTGCCGTGCGCACCTCGGCCGCGGCGCGGTTCTTGTTGTCGGTCAGACACTCGATCATGAGGGCGACGCCGTTGGGACCGTAGCCCTCGTACATGATCGACGAGTACTCGACCGACTCGCCGCCGATGCCGGCGCCGCGCTTGATCGCGCGGTCGATGTTGTCCTTGGGCACCGAGGTCTTCTTGGCCTTGAGCACTGCGTCGAAGAGGGTCGGGTTGCCCTGCAGGTCGGCACCGCCGAGCTTGGCTGCGACCTCGATGTTCTTGATGAGCTTCGCCCACGACTTCGCGCGGCGGGCGTCGACGACCGCCTTCTTGTGCTTGGTCGTGGCCCATTTGGAGTGTCCGGACATAGGCTCCAGTTTACGGGCGTGCGGCGAGGATCTTCACGAGGGTGCGGAGATTGCGCGTCGTGGTGCGCTCCCGCCAGGTGCGACGCGCGACCGCCTTCGCGAAGGGGGTGTCGGTCGAACGTCCCTTGGGCGGGTTCCAGTACACGACGGCGCCGTCGCGGGCGACCGGATCGAGGTCGTCGTCGCGGGGCTCGTCGATGAGGGATGCCGCGGTCTGCGCGGTGTCGCAGAAGATCACCCAGGGCTGCCGCGCGGTGTCGTCGGCCGCGAACGGGAACCCGCCGATCGCCTCTTCGACGGCCTCCCGGGCAACGAGCAGCAGGTGCGCGTCGTAGTCGTAGTGGCGTCCGAGCGCCGCCTCGAGCCTCGCGCGGAGAGCCGCGGCATCCGCTCGCTCGGTCGGGTGGTCGAACACGACGTTGCCGCTCGCGAGCACCGGCACGACGTCAGCGCCCCCGATGCCCGTCACGATCTCGCGCAGCTCGGCGTTGCGCACGGTCGCGCCGCCGACGTTGACCCCGCGCAGCAGGGCGATCCAGCTGGTCACGTCGCGAGACTACGCGGCGGGGACGACATCGAACGGATGCCGCGGCTCACGCCGCTGCGACGGCGTCGAGCAGCAGGCGGTGGAACCTCAGCTCCCCCGTGACCTCGGGGTGGAACGACGTGCCGAGCAGGGGGCCCTGCCTCACGGCGACGACCCGCCCGTCGGAGAGATGGGCGAGCGGTTCGGCCCGGGCGCCGACCTGTTCGATGAGCGGTGCGCGGATGAACGCGGCGTGCACAGGCGGTGCGCCGAGGGAGGGCACGTCGAGGTCGGTCTCGAACGAGTCCACCTGGCTGCCGAACGCGTTGCGGCGCACCGTCACGTCGAGGCCGCCGAAGGTCTGCTGCCCGGCGATGCCGTCGACGATGCGCTCGGCGAGCAGGATGAGGCCGGCACAGGTGCCGTACACCGGGAGCCCTCCGGCGATCGCCTCGCGCAGGGGGTCGCGCAGCTCGAAGGCGCGGGCGAGCTTGTCGATGACGCTCGACTCGCCGCCCGGGATCACGAGCCCCTGCACGGCGGCGAGGTCGTCGGGGCGCCGCACCCTGGCGACATCCGCCCCCAGCGCCGCCAGGGCGACGGCGTGCTCGCGCACGTCGCCCTGGAGCGCGAGCACCCCGATGCGCGGGCTGGTCACCAGCCGCGCTCGGCGAGGCGGTGCGGTGCGGCCAGGTCGGTGACATTGATGCCGACCATCGCCTCGCCGAGTCCGCGCGAGACCTCGGCGATGACGGCCGGGTCGTCGTAGAACGTGGTCGCCTTCACGATGGCGGCGGCGCGCTCGGCCGGGTTGCCGCTCTTGAAGATGCCGGAGCCGACGAACACGCCGTCGGCACCGAGCTGCATCATCATGGCCGCATCCGCGGGGGTGGCGACGCCGCCGGCGGTGAAGAGCACGACAGGGAGCGTGCCGGTCTCGGCGATCTCGGCGACCAGCTCGTAGGGCGCCTGCAGCTCCTTTGCGGCGACGTAGAGCTCGTCCTTGGTGAGGGAGCGCAGCACGTTGATCTCGCTCGTGATCTTGCGGATGTGCTTGGTCGCCTCGGACACATCGCCCGTGCCGGCTTCGCCCTTGGAGCGGATCATGGCCGCGCCCTCGTTGATGCGACGCAATGCCTCGCCGAGGTTGGTGGCGCCGCAGACGAAGGGCACCGTGAACTTCCACTTGTCGATGTGGTTGACGTAGTCGGCGGGCGAGAGCACCTCGGACTCGTCGATGTAGTCGACGCCGAGCTGCTGCAGCACCTGCGCCTCGACGAAGTGCCCGATGCGCGCCTTCGCCATGACCGGGATGGAGACCGACGCGATGATGTCGTCGATGAGGTCGGGATCGCTCATGCGGGCGACGCCGCCCTGGGCGCGGATGTCGGCGGGAACCCGCTCGAGCGCCATCACGGCGACGGCGCCGGCGTCCTCGGCGATGCGCGCCTGCTCGGCGGTGACGACGTCCATGATGACGCCGCCCTTGAGCATCTCGGCGAGGCCGCGCTTGACGCGGTCGGAACCGATGGTGGGAGTGGTCACGGTCTGCTCCTTCGGGCGTCCGGATGACGCCATGTTTTGGCCTAGGCCGAAATGTAACACGACTGGCGCTTAGGCTTGCTGCGAGGGGGTCACACATGACGACCGGCATAACGGGCACCACCGCGACCGAGATCGCGGACAGCGTGCGCACGCTCGTCGAGCGAGGCGATCGCGTCCCCGGCGCGCTGCTGCCGCCCGTGCGCACCCTCGCCGACACCCTCGGGGTGAACCGCAACACCGTCGTCGCCGCCTACCGGCAGCTCGCCGTCGCAGGGGTCGTCGTCTCGCGGGGCCGCGCCGGAACCCGGATCGCCGGGCGCACCCGCGTCGCCCAGGAGGGCTACGCCGCCGACACCGTGCTGCGCGACATCGGCACGGGCAACCCCGACCCGCGACTCATCCCCGACCCGACCGAGGCCCTCCGACGCGTCGGCGGACGCCCCGTGCTCTACGGAGAGCCGGTCATCGACCGTGCGCTCGAGGCGTGGGCGCGGGACTGGATGACCGAGGCGCTGCCGGAGGCGCGCGACATCCGCCTCACGATCACCGGCGGCGCGTCCGACGCGATCGACCGCCTGCTCTCGCAGACCCTCGCCCGCGACGACGCCGTGGCGCTCGAGGACCCGTGCTTCCTGTCGAGCCTGAACATCGTGCGCCTCGGCGGCTACCGGGCCGTGCCCGTCCCGGTCGACGAGGAGGGCATGACTGTCGCCGGACTCCGGGCCGCGCTCGCCGTGGGCGTGCGGGCGGTCGTGCACACCCCTCGCGCGCAGAACCCCACCGGTGCCGGCCTCAGCGCCGCGCGCGCGGCGCAGCTGCGGGAGGTGCTCGCCGAGCACCCCTACGTGCTCATCATCGAGGACGACCACTTCTCCCTGCTCTCCACCCGCCCGTTCCACTCGCTCATCTCCCCCGCCCACGAGCGCTGGGCCCTCATCCGCTCGGTCTCGAAGTTCCTCGGGCCCGACATGGGGCTGGCCATCACAGCCGCAGACCCGCACACCGCCGAACGCCTCGCCCTGCGGCTGAGCCCCGGCACCACCTGGGTCAGTCACCTGCTGCAGCGCCTCGCGCACGCCCTCCTCATCGACCCGGCGGTGCGCGCGCAGATCGACGCGGCCGGCGCGCATTACGCCTCGCGCAACGCCGCCTTCATCGCCCGGCTCGCCGACCGCGGCATCGTCGTGCCGCCCTCCGACGGACTCAACGTGTGGGTGACGACGGATGCCGCGGCCCGCCCCGTCGCCGAAGGGCTCATGCGTCGCGGGTGGCTCGCCCGGCGGGGCGACGAGTTCGAGCTGGCCGGCGGGGGTGCGGCATCCGCTCTTCGTCTCACGGTGCACGAGCTTGACGACGCCGACCAGGAGCGCCTCGCGGACGACGTCGCCGCGGCCATTGTCGCGGCGCCCGCCGCGGATGCGAGGATCGACGGATGAAGATCCTCTCGATCCAGTCGGCCGTGGCCCACGGGCACGTCGGCAACTCGGCCGCCGTGTTCCCGCTGCAGCGCATCGGTGTCGAGGTGCTGCCGGTGTACACGGTGACCTTCTCGAACCACACCGGGTATGACTCCTGGCGGGGGCCGCTCATCGCCCCGAGCGACGTGCACGAGGTGATCCTCGGCATCGAGGAGCGCGGGGTCTTCCCCGAGATCGACGTGGTGCTGTCGGGCTATCAGGGCAGCGAGGGCATCGCCGATGTCATCCTCGACGCGGTCGCGCGGGTCAAGGCCGCGAACCCCGACGCCATCTACGCCTGCGACCCGGTGATGGGAAACGCCGTGTCGGGATGCTTCGTGGCCCCCGCCATCCCCGATCTGCTGCGCGACCGGGTCGTGCCCGCCGCCGACCTCGTCACCCCCAACCAGTTCGAGCTGGGATTCCTCACGGGCACCTCTCCCGACACGATCGCCTCGACGCTCGAAGCGGCCGACCTCGTGCGGGCCTCCGGCCCCGAGACCGTGCTCGTCACGAGCGTCGCCCGCCCCGACCGCCCGGAGGGCACGATCGAGATGCTCGTCGTGAACGGGGACGGCGCCTGGCTCGTGCAGACGCCCATGATCGGCATGAAGGCGAACGGGTCGGGCGATGTGACGGCGGCCCTGTTCACCGCGCATTACCGCGCGACCGGCGATGCGCAGGCCGCGCTTGCGCGCACCACGTCGAGCGTCTTCGATCTGCTGCAGCGCACGCACGACGCGGGATCTCGGGAGCTGCTGCTCGTCGAGTCGCAGGAGGCGTACGCCCACCCCCGTCTGCAGTTCGACGTCGCGCGCGTGCGGTGAGCCTCGGCATCCATCACATTCGGTGATGGCCGCGATCGTTTTCCGATTCTTGTGGCGCCGGGGCGCCGGATCGACGATGAATCCGGCCGCCGCACCCGACGGGCGGCCGGAAGGCAGGTGCCGACATGCGCGCCCTCACCCTCGCCGCCACCGGCGGCATCGTGCTCACCGAGATCGAGGAGCCATCGGCTGATGCGACGCCGGCGACGCTCGTCGCGGCGGCGGTGAACCCCGTCGACCGGGTGATCGCCACCGGGACCATGCCCTTCCGCCCGCTCGCACCCGGCGCCGTCGCCGGCCTCTCCGGCGTGGTGCAGGATGCCGCGGGCGGGCTTCTCTACGTGAGCGCGCCGCCCGCGCCGTTCGGCACGTTCGCCGACGTCGTGCCGCTGCGCGGTGCCGAGAGCGTGCCGGTGCCCGACGGGCTCGACCCGGTGACGGCGGCGGCGATCGGGGTGCCGGGGATCGCCGCGTGGCTCGCGCTGCACCGTGCCGCCCAGACGCAGCCCGGGGAGACCGTGCTCGTGCTCGGCGGAACGGGATCGGCGGGCACCCTTGCCGTCGCCGCGGCCGTCGACCTCGGGGCGACGGTGCTCGCGACCGCCCGCACCGAGGCCGGACTCGAGGCTATCGGGGCGCGGGGCGGTCACGGGGTGCTCGCGGTCGACGCCGATGCCCTCGACGCGCAGCTCGCCGCCGCGGGCGGCATCGACGTGGTCATCGACCTCACCTGGGGCATGCCGCTCGCGGTCGCCGCCCGACACCTCGCCACGGGCGCGCGCATCGCGCAGGTCGGCAACTCGGCCGGCGCCGAGGCGAGCATCCTGGCCCCCGCGTTCCGCAACCGCGGCGCGCGCATCATCGGGCACTCCAACTTCCTCGCGTCGGCCGCCGAGCGCGAGATCGCCTACACGGCCGTCGCCGACCTGGTGCTGCGCACGGGCCTTCGTCCCGCCGCTCCCACGCGCCCGCTCGCCGAGGGCGTGGACGCCCTGGCGCAGGCGGGCGCCGTCGTGCTTCGCCTGACCCGCGGCATCCGCACCGCCCCGACCGGGGCGGCGTTCGCCGCGCCATCCCCATCCACCGATTGCCGAGGAGGCACATCATGTCCGCACCCGCACGTCGCCACGTGCAGCCCGAGGAGGTCACCGACCTCAGCGCCGGGTTCCTGACCCGGGAGATGACCCCCGGGGTCTTCATGATCACGAACGGCAACTACCAGACGATCTTCTTCACCACCGGCGAGGGGGTCGTGCTGCTCGATGCTCCCGAACCGCTCGTCGACCACATCCGCACCGCGATCGCCGACGTCACCGACGAGCCGATCCGCACGCTCATCTACTCGCACGGGCACTCGGATCACATCGGTGGCTCGTACCTGCTCGCCGACGGCGTGGAGATCATCGCCGAGGCCGGCACCGCGCGGTTCCTCGCCGAGAAGGCGGACCCCGCCCGCCCGGCGCCGACCGTCGTGTACGAGGGCGCCCTCTCGCTCACCCGCGGCACCCGCCGCATCGAGCTGTTCCGCGACGGCTTCCACTCCGCCGACGGCGACACGGTGCTGTTCCTCCCCGACGAGAAGGTCATGGTCGCCATCGACCTGCTCGCGCGCGGGTGGGTGCCGCTGCTCGACTTCGACATCACCGAGAACATGTTCGCCTACCTGGGCGCGTTCGACCGGTTCCTCGAGTACGACTTCGAGCACTTCCTGTCGGGGCACACCGCCGATGTCGCGCGCCGCAGCGACGTGGAGCTGACCCGTCGCTACGTGCTCGACGTGTACGCCACCGTCAAGCGCCTGCACGACGAGATCAACACTCCCGAACTGCTGGCCGAGCACCGCGACAGCGAGCAGGCTGGCATCAAGTTCATCATCGAGGAGGTCACCCGCCGCGCCGCCGCCGAGCTCGCCGAGCGGTGGGCCGACGGCCCGATGAAGGGCGTCGAGCTGTGGACCGAGAGCCACGCGCGCGCGATGGTGCTCTACGTGCGCTGGACGGACTGAGGTGGCCGACATGAGCGTCACCTTCGATTTCTCCGACAAGGTCGCCGTCGTCACGGGCGGCTCCAGCGGGATCGGCGCCGCCGTCGCCCGCGCACTCGGTCGCGCCGGTGCGGCTGTGGTGATCGGCTCCCGGGATGCCGCGGGCCAGCGCGTCGTCGACGACATCGTCGCGGCCGGGGGCCGGGCGACCCACGCGGTCGCCGACGTCTCGGATGACGCCGCGGTCGCCGCTCTCGTGCAGACCGCCGTGGACACCTACGGCGGCCTCGACATCGCGGTCAACAACGCGGGGTCGCTCCCGCCGACGGGGACTCTCGCCGAGCAGACCGTGACGGACTGGCAGCACACGCTCGCGGTCGACCTCTCCGGGGTGTTCTTCTCGCTCCGTCACGAGATCCCGGCGCTGCTCGCTCGGGGCGGCGGCTCGATCGTCAACATCGCCTCGGTGGCCGGAGTCATCGCCGACCCGGGGATGTCCCCCTATGCGGCGGCCAAGCACGGCGTCGTCGGCCTGACGCGCGCGGCGGCGCTCGACTACGCCCGCGAGGGTGTGCGGGTGAACGCGGTCGCGCCGGGCCTCGTGCGCACGCCGATGATCGACGGATGGCTCGCGGACCCCGCCATGCGCGAGACCGTGCTGTCGTACTCGCCCCAGGGACGGGTGTCGGAGCCGGAGGAGATCGCGAACCTCGTGCTCTTCCTCGCCTCCGACGCGTCGCCGTTCATCAACGGCAGCGTGTACACGATCGACGGCGGCCAGACGGCCCACTGATCGCCGGAGGCGAGAGGATGGACGCGTGCAGCTGCGTCAGTTGGAGTACTTCCTCGCGGTCGCCGATGCCGAGAGCATCAGTGCGGCGGCCGAGCGGCTGCACGTCGTCCAGTCCGGCGTCTCGAGCGCGATCCGCTCGTTGGAGCGCGAGCTCGGGTCACCGCTGTTCGATCGTGGCCCGCGCGGGGTGCGGCTGAACGCGGCCGGGCACGCGCTGGTGCCGCTCGCGCGACAGACCCTCGCCGACGCCGCGCAGGCCGCGGCCGCAGTCGACGAGGTGCGGCGCGGGTTGCGCGGCACCGTGACGATCGGCGCACTGCCGGTGCTCGGACTCATCGACCTCACATCGGCGATCGCCGAGTTCCGCGGTCGCCACCCGCACGTGAGCGTGCGGCTCGTGGTCGCGGGCTCCCACGAGCTGGTGCGCGCGATCGATCACGGCGAGGTCGACTTCGCCCTCCTC
>NZ_MEGA01000079.1:0-9561 GCF_001725695.1 Microbacterium sp. SCN 71-21 | reverse complement strand
GGAGCGAGTGGGGCGATCGCTCGCAGAGCGCCGAAGCGCCAGCGAGCGCTAGCTGCGCGAGAGCACGGCCAGCACGTTGCCGGCGGGGTCGCGGAACCAGGCGATGTCGGGGCCCCAGCCCCGCACGATGCCCTTCGCATCGGACGGCACCTGGTCGTCGGGATAGATCTTCGTCTCGACGCCGCGGGCACGCAGGTCGTCGACCGCGGCATCCACGTCGTCGACCGAGAAGTTCATGATCGTGAAGCTCGCCGGCTCGTGGTTGGGTTTCGAGTACGCGAGCACCCGGCCGCCGGAGGGCAGTGTGATGTCGAGGAAGCCCATCGCGTTCACCTCGACGTCGAGCCCCAGCGTGTCGCCGTAGAAGACCCGAGCCGCCTCGACGTCGTCGACGCTGAATCCGCTGAACGCCCCTTCGGTCGTGAACACGGCCGCCTCCTTCGCGCGCGGGGAACTCGAACGCCTCCACACTGCTCCGCGCCGGCCGCGCTGTAAAGGGCGGGGAATGCCGCGGCCCCCCTCAGCGCTCGACGAGCACCCCGTCGGCATCGGCCCAGACGTGCAGTCCCGGCGCGAACACGACCCCGCCGATCACGATCGGCACGTCGACCTCGCCGACGCCCTCCTTCGCGGACTTTCGCGGGTTCGAGCCGAGCGCCTTCACGCCCAGGTCGAGGCCGCCGATCGCCTCACGGTCACGGATCGCGCCGAACACGATGATGCCCGCCCACCCGTTCGCGACGGCGGATGCCGCAATGAGGTCGCCGACGAGCGCCGACTCCAGCGACCCTCCCCCGTCGACGACGAGCACCGCCCCGTCGCCGGGCGTCGCGAGCGTCGCCTTCACGAGGGCGTTGTCGCGGTGGCAGCGGATCGTTCGCACCGGCCCGTCGAACGCGGTGCGCCCGCCGATGTCCTGGAACGGCACCGACAGCGAATCAAGGTCGTCGCCGCGCTCGTCGTAGAGGTCGGCCGTCGCGATGGTCATGACCCCACGGTACGGGCCGGATGCCGCGGCATCCGCTCTGTTGCGCGGGGAAGATCGCCGATCCTTCTGTATCGGTCAATGACAACCTGTGCGTACCTGGGAACACCTCATCGCGTCATGCTGTTGGATGCACTGGGCCGACGACGTCCCGCGCCATCCGATTCCGAGGAGCAGACATGTCTCAGTCCATCGCGCATCCCGCGCTCATCGAGGCCCCCGTGCTCGACGTCTTCGCCGAGCGCTGGAGCACCCGTATCTTCGACGCCACCGCCGTCATCGACGAGGACGCCCTGCGCAGCGTGCTCGAGGCCGCGCGCTGGGCGCCGTCCGCGTCGAACACGCAGCCGTGGCACTTCATCGTGGGCCGCCGCGGCACCGACACCCACGCCAAGCTCTTCGACGGGTTGCTCGACTTCAACCAGGCCTGGGCGGGCACCGCCTCGGTGCTGATCGCGTTCGTCACCGAGACCGAGCGCGACGGCAGGGCGCTGCCGTGGAGCGAGTACGACCTCGGCCAGTCCGCCGCGTTCCTCACCGTGCAGGCCCACGCCGAGGGACTCGCCACCCACCAGATGGGCGGCATCGACCGCGCCAAGCTGCGGGCGGCGTTCGACCTGCCCGCGACCTACGAGCCCGTCTCGATCATGGCGGTCGGCACGCTCGGCGACCCGCAGCTCGCCTCCGAGCAGCTGCGCGAGCGCGAGGCCGCGCCGCGTGTGCGCAACTCGCTCGAGGGCATCCTCATCGCGAACGACTGAGCCGCGGCATCCGTCGCACGACACCCGAGACCCCCGGCGCCGACGCGGCGCGCGGGGGCGTCGGAGGCGGGGCGCTCAGTCCTCGATGATCGCCTCGATGACGTCGCCCTCGTCGTCGGCGGCGGGCGCCTGGCCGTCGCTCGTCAGCACGAGCTGCGAGCCCGCGGCATCCACGTCGACACGTACCACGTCACCGTCGTGCACGCGTCCGGAGAGGATCGCCATCGCGAGGCGGTCCTGGATCTCCGACTGGATGAGGCGGCGCAGCGGACGCGCGCCGAACACCGGGTCGTATCCGCGCTCGGCCAGCCAGGTGCGGGCGTCGGGGGTCACGGCGAGGGTGAGGCGCCGCTCCTTCAGCCTGCGCTGCAGGGCGTCGACCGACAGTTCGACGATCTGGGCGAGGTCGTCCTCGGTGAGCGCCTGGAAGATCACGACGTCGTCGAGACGGTTGACGAACTCGGGACGGAATGCCTGGCGCACGAGCGCCTGCACCTGCTCCCGCTTCTCGTCGGGGGTGAGCAGCGGGTCGATCAGGATCGGCGAGCCGAGGTTCGACGTCAGGATCAGGATCACGTTCGTGAAGTCGACGGTGCGGCCCTGGCCGTCGGTGAGGCGGCCGTCGTCCATGACCTGCAGCAGCACGTCGAACACCTCGGGGTGCGCCTTCTCGACCTCGTCGAGCAGCACGACGCTGTAGGGGCGCCGACGCACGGCTTCGGTGAGCTGACCGCCCTGCTCGTAGCCGACGTATCCCGGAGGGGCGCCGACCAGGCGCGACACCGAGTGCTTCTCGCCGTACTCCGACATGTCGATGCGCACCATGGCGCGCTCGTCGTCGAAGAGGAACTCGGCGAGCGCCTTCGCGAGCTCGGTCTTGCCGACACCGGTCGGCCCGAGGAACAGGAACGATCCGGTCGGGCGGTTCGGGTCGCTGATGCCGGCGCGCGAGCGGCGCACCGCGTCGGACACCGTGCGCACGGCCGGCTTCTGGCCGATGAGCCGCCGGCCGAGCTCGGCCTCGAGGTGCACGAGCTTCTCGGTCTCGCCCTGCAGCAGGCGCCCCACCGGGATGCCCGTCCACGCGGCGATCACGGCAGCGATGTCCTCGTCGGTCACCTGGTCGCCGACCATGCGCTCATCGGTCGACTCGGCCTGCTCGGCGGCGACGAGCTCGCGCTCGAGCGCCGGGATCTCGGCGTACAGCAGCCGCGACGCCTTCTCGAGGTTGCCCTCGCGCTGGGCGCGCTCCGCCTCGACGCGGGCGGCGTCGAGGCGGGTCTTGAGGTCGCCGACGCGGTTGAGCGAGGCGCGCTCGCGCTCCCACCGGGCCTGCAGCTCGGTGAGTCGGGACTCCTCGGCGGCGAGGTCGGTGCGCAGCTTCTCGAGACGCTCCTTCGAGGCCGCGTCCTTCTCCTTCTTGAGGGCGAGCTCTTCGAGCTTGAGCCGGTCGACGTGGCGGCGCAGCTCGTCGATCTCGAGCGGAGCGGAGTCGATCTCCATGCGCAACCGCGACGCGGCCTCGTCGATCAGGTCGATGGCCTTGTCGGGCAGCTGGCGCGAGGGCAGGTAGCGGTTCGAGAGGGATGCCGCGGCCACCAGCGCCCCGTCGGCGATGGCCACCTTGTGGTGGGCCTCGTAGCGCTCCTTGAGTCCGCGCAGGATCGCGATCGT
Organism: Microbacterium sp. SCN 71-21; assembly: GCF_001725695.1. NCBI lineage: Bacteria > Bacillati > Actinomycetota > Actinomycetes > Micrococcales > Microbacteriaceae > Microbacterium > Microbacterium sp. SCN 71-21. Next base: position 6,141 of record NZ_MEGA01000079.1, on the reverse strand, counting down.
GTCCTCGACGCTCGGCTCGCCGACGTAGACCTGCTGGAAGCGGCGCTCGAGTGCGGCATCCTTCTCGATGAACTCGCGGTACTCGTCGAGGGTGGTGGCGCCGATGAGGCGCAGCTCACCGCGGGCGAGCATGGGCTTGAGCATGTTGGATGCCGCGACCGACCCTTCGCCGCCGCCGGCACCCATCAGCACATGCAGCTCGTCGATGAAGGTGATGACGCGGCCCTCGGACTCGGTGATCTCCTTCAGCACGCTCTTGAGGCGCTCCTCGAACTGGCCGCGGTACATCGCGCCGGCGACGAGGGCGGAGATGTCGAGGGAGACGAGCTCCTTGTTCTTGAGCGACTCGGCGACGTCGCCCGCGACGATGCGCTGGGCGAGGCCTTCGACGACGGCGGTCTTGCCGACGCCGGGCTCGCCGATGAGGACGGGGTTGTTCTTGGTGCGTCGGGTGAGCACCTGGCTGACGCGGCGGATCTCGCTGTCGCGTCCGATGACGGGGTCGAGCTTGCCCTGGCGGGCGCGCTCGGTGAGGTTGATGCCGAACTGCTCGAGGGCGCTCTGCGCCTCCTCCTGGCCCGGCTGCGGTGTGGCGTTCATGATGCTCCTGAAGTTCGCTGCTCAAAGTTGAGTCTTACGCGCTCAAGTTTAGCACTCGCGGATGTCGAGCGCTACGGGGTGGGCCGGAGGTATCGTGCCCCGAGAGGCGCATCCACCCGCGCGCCCCACGCGAACGAACGGACGCCCATGGCCTGGCGCATGCCCTCCGAAACCGCCCCGCACGACCGCACCTGGATGGCCTTCCCGGTCGAGGGCGTCACCCTGGGCGACACCGACGCGCTGCGCGAGGAGGGCTACCGCGCGTGGACCGACGTCGCACTCGCCGTCGCCGAGTTCGAGCCGGTCACGATGGTCGTCGACCCGTCCGAGACCGCGCGGGCGCGGCGCCTGCTGGGCGGCGCGGTCGAGATCGTCGAGGCCCCGCTCGACGAGTTCTGGATCCGCGACTTCGGCCCCACCTTCGTCGTCGACGCCGACCGACCCGGCGCGCTCGGCGCCGTCGACTGGGTGTTCAACGGCTGGGGCTCCCCCGACTGGGCGAACGCGGCGCTCTCGAACGAGATCGCCGGCATCGTCGCCGCCCTCGTCGGCGCCGAGCGCATCCCGTCGCTGCTCGTGAACGAGGGCGGTGGCATCCACGTCGACGGCGAGGGCACCGTGCTCGCGACCGACACCGTGCAGCTCGGCGCGGAGCGAAACCCGTTCGCGACCCGCGAGCGCGTCGAGGCGGAGTTCGCGCGCACCCTCGGCACCACCCGCACGGTGTGGCTGCCCCGCGGCCTCACCCGCGACTACGACCGCTTCGGCACGAAGGGCCACGTCGACATCGTCGCCACGATCCCCTCGCCCGGCCGCCTGCTGCTGCACGACCAGCGGGATGCGGGGCACCCCGACCACGCGGTCACCCGCGACCTCGTCGACCTGCTGTCGCAGGAGACGGATGCCGCGGGCCGCCCCTTCGAGATCGTGCGCCTTCCCGCCCCGTCGACGCTCCGCGACGCGCACGGCGTCGTCGACTGGAGCTACGTCAACCACCTCGTCGTCAACGGCGGCGTGATCGCGTGCGGCTTCGGCGACGAGCGCGCGGACGCCGACGCGCGGGCGATCCTCGCCGAGGCCTACCCGGGCCGCCGCGTCGTGTCGGTCGAGTCGCGTCCGATCTTCGATCGGGGCGGCGGCATCCACTGCATCACGCAGCAGCAGCCCTCCCTCGGCGCGTCGGCATGATCGACGTCGTCGAGGCGTCGATCGCCGAGCTGCGGTCGGCCCCCGAGGACGGCCGCACGACGAGCGTCGCGCTCGTCGACGCCTACCTCGCGCGCATCGCCGCCTACGACGCCCCCGGCACCCCCACCGCACTCAACGCCGTCATCGTGGCGAACCCCGATGCGCGGGCGGAGGCCGCGGCATCCGATGCCCGACGCGCCCGCGGCGAGGGACGCGGGCCGCTCGAGGGCATCCCGTACACCGCGAAGGACAGCTACCTGGTGCGCGGCCTCACCGCGGCGGCAGGCAGCCCCGCGTTCGCCGACCTCGTCGCCCAGCGTGACGCGTTCACGATCGAGCGGCTGCGGGCTGCGGGCGCGATCTGCCTCGGCCTCACCAACATGCCGCCGATGGCCAACGGCGGCATGCAGCGCGGGGTCTACGGGCGGGCCGAGAGCCCGTATGACGCCGACCACCTGACGGCGCCGTTCGGCTCCGGCTCGTCGAACGGCTCCGGCACGGCGACCGCCGCGAGCTTCGCCGCGTTCGGGCTCGGCGAGGAGACCTGGTCGAGCGGGCGCGGCCCGGCCTCCCACAACGCGCTCTGCGCCTACACACCCTCGCGCGGGGTGATCTCGGTGCGCGGCAACTGGCCGCTCGTGCCCACGATGGACGTCGTCGTCCCCCACACCCGCACGATGGCCGACCTGCTCGAGGTGCTCGACGTCATCGTCGCCGACGACCCCGAGACGCGCGGCGACCTGTGGCGCACCCAGACGTGGGTGACGATCCCCGCGGCGTCCGCCGTGCGCCCCGCCTCCTACCCCGCTCTCGCCCACGGCACCGACGTCCTGCAGGGAGTCACCGTCGGCGTGCCCCGCATGTACATCAACGCCGACCCCGACGCCGGCACCGCGGCATCCCCGGGGATCGGCGGCCCCACCGGGCGCCGCATCGTCACCCGCGACAGCGTCATCGCGCTGTGGCAGGCGGCGCGCGCCGACCTCGAGGCGCACGGCGCGCGGGTCGTCGAGGTCGACCTGCCCGTCGTCAGCAACTACGAGGGCGACCGGCCCGGGGCATCCACCATCGCCACCCGCGGACTCGTGTCGCCCGCCTATCTGCGGCGCGAGATCGTCGACCTGTCGGCGTGGGCGATGGAGGAGTTCCTCGCGGCGAACGGCGACCCGGCGCTGCACTCGCTCGCCGGCGTCGACGGCCACCGCATCTTCCCGGCCCCGCCCGGCGCGCTGCCCGACCGCTACGACGGGTTCGAGGACGACCTCGTCACCTACCCCGACTGGGTGCGCGCGCACCCCGGCGCCGGGTGGGAGGGCATGCCCGAGCTCGAGGACGGCCTGCGCGGACTCGAGGAGACCCGACGCATCGACCTCGAGCAGTGGATGGACGCCCAGGGCCTCGACGTGCTCGCCTTCCCCGCCGTCGCCGACATCGCACGCGCCGACATGGACGTGAACCCCGCCTCGGCCGACGCCGGCTGGGCCAACGGCGTCTGGGTCGCGAACGGCAACCTGGCGATCCGGCACCTCGGCATCCCGACCGTCACCGTGCCGATGGGGCTGCTCGCCGACATCCGCATGCCCGTCGGACTCACGTTCGCCGGCCGCGCCTACGACGACGAGCGGATGCTGCGCCTCGCCGCCGCGTTCGAGGCGATCCGGCCGCGGCGCGTGGCGCCGCCGCGCACGCCCGCGCTCTGACGCGGATGGGGCGGGCGCGCCGGTCGCCCGGCACGGCCCGCCCCATCGGCGTGCGGCGCGTCAGGCCACCGTCACCTGCATCGGCGTCACGTGGAACGCGTTGCACGGGTTGTGCTCCTCCGGGCAGTTCGACAGACCCACGTAGAGGTCGTCGAGCGCTTCGAGCACGATGCAGTCGCCGGCCTTCGTCGTCGGCTCGACGATCTCCATGCGTCCGTCGGCGTGATGGATGATGTTCATGAAGAGCGAGATGCACTGGTCGGGGTTGATCTTCGTCTCGTCCAGACCCAGCTCGCGCCAGTCGCCGACGAGGTTGTCGAGGCATCCCCAGGTCTCCTCGACCCCGTAGCGGATCGAGTTCGAGTACTTCGAGCAGTAGCCGCCGGTCATGTTGTGGATGCCGTTGTCGTCGCGCACTACGCGGAACATCGGGCGGCAGCGGTCGGAGTAGATCGTGTACCCCTCGTTGAGGTCCCACTTGCCCGAGCTCACGCGCGTGAACATCGCCGACAGGCGCTCGTCGGGGTCGGAGACCATCGAGGCGATGAAGTCCATGACCTGCTGCCCCTCGAGGTCGGTGATCGTGAGAGTCTGCCCCTTGCGGAGGGCCAGCGCGAGGCGCCCCTTGGGAGCGAGCACGGTGGATCCCGGCTCCGCCCAGGCGATCGTGGTCGTGTCGTGTGCGTCAGTCATGTGTGTTCCTTCGTCCGTCGTCGTCAGCAGGTCTGTCATCGGGCGCCGTATCCGCCGCCGCCCGGAGTGCGCATGAGGATGCGGGATCCCGGCGCCCAGCGGATGCGCCCCTTGGGTTCGGCGACATCGCTGCCGTCGACCCGCAGCACTCCCGGGGCGCCGTCGCCGCCGCCGGCGAGACCCGGCGCGGCGTGCTCGATGCGCTCCGTGAGGAAGATCACGTCGAGCGGGGCGTCGTGCCGAGACACCAGCGCGACCTCCTGGCCGTCGCCGCCGCGCCACGCGCCCTCGCCGCCCGAGCCGCGCACGATCGACTTCGACTCGACGAGCACGGGAGCCTGGCTCTCGACGATCTCGACGGGCGTGTTCGACACGTTGCTCGGCGTCGACAGCGTCGCGTAGCCGGCCTGGCCGCGCGCGGCGCCCTGACCGCCGTTGAAGCACAGCAGCGAGGCGAACGGACCGGTCTCCTTCTCGCCGCGGATGCCGACCACCCAGAAGGGCGTGCCGGCGGCCGCCGAGACCCGGTCGGGCAGCACGTCGGCGAGCGCGCGGGAGAGCACCGAGGGGATGGCGTGCGCGGGGAAGTTGGCGCTCACCGCCGCGTTCGTTCGCGGGTTCAGCAGCGACCCTTCCGGCACGCGGATCGCGATGGGGCGCAGGGCGCCCTCGTTGTTCGGCAGCTCGGGTGCCAGCAGGCACGCGAGCCCGTACCGGGTGTAGCCGAAGGTCGGCGAGGCGGAGTTGATGCCGAACGTCGACTGGCGCGAGGTGCCCTCGTAGTCGACGGTCATCGAATCGCCGTGCACCTCGACCGAGACCACGATCGTCTTCGGCTCCTCGAAGCCGTCGAGATCGATCGAGGCCGCGTAGTGGCCGTCGGGGATCTCGGCGATCGAGGCGCGCACCGCGCGCTCGGTGGCGTCGCAGATGTGGGCCGCGGCCTCGTCGAGATCGAGCCCCGCGTCGCTGTCGAGCAGCGCCGTCACGCGGCGCTCGCCCAGCGCGTTCGCAGCGATGAGCGCGTCGACGTCGCCGAGCACCTGCGCGGGAACCCGCACGTTCGCGGCGAGGATGCGGCGCACGAGGGCGTTCGGCACGCCCGCTTCCACAAGCTTCACGGGCGGCAGGCAGAAGCCCTCTTCGAACGCATCCTGCGCGAACGCGCCCTCGGAGGTGCCGCCGATGTCGGAGAGATGGCAGATCGAGGCGACGTAAGCCACGATGCGACCGTCGCGGAAGACGGGGGTGGCCGCGGTCAGGTCGGGCAGGTGCGTGTTGCCGTAGCGCGGCGAGTTGGTGGCGATCACGTCGCCCGGCCGCAGGTTGTGCTCGCCGAGCTCCGCCACCATCGCGCGCACGGTGCCCGCGACGGTTCCGGTGAACACGGGCACCGAGCGCCCGTACTCGACGAGCAGGTCGCCGCGCGCGGTGAGCACGGCGCAGGCCAGGTCGTTCGACTCCCGCACCACCGAGCTGAAGGCGGTGCGCAGCAGCACCGCCGCCATCTCATCGGCGACGGAGATGAGTCGCTGCCAGACGATCTGCAGCGTCGCTGCATCCCACTGGGTCATGGTGTGTACTCCTAGAACTCAGGCGTGTCGGAGGCTGTCGCCTCGGGGAAATGGCGCTCGAGCAGCTGGCGATCGAGCAGGATCTGTCGGACGATGCCCGCGACGACCGCCGGGGTGGGCGCGTCATCCGAGAAGTCCTGGGCGGCGTTACCGGCCTTCAGGTAGACCGGGGCGGCGACCCGCACGAACTCGGGCACGTCGTAGCCGCGCACGAAGCCGCCGGTCGAACGGGGGTTGTCGGTGTGCAGGTCGAGTGCGACCGCGGTCGTCGCGCGCACGGCGGCGAGCATCGCGACATCCAGATCGCGCTGCAGGTTGACCGAGTCGGCACCCGCATCGGCAAGCAGGAGCGCATGGGCGGGGTTGGCGGCACCCATGTTCGAGGA